>JBEGNF010000005.1:0-58126 GCA_041182625.1 Pseudomonadota bacterium
GTCACATACACCGTAAAAAAGGCGACTACGCACTGCCTTCTGCAGACGCGCTCTATGTGTGGGAGCGCGTCTGCAGAAGCCAGTGCGTAGTCGCCTTTTTTACGGTGTATGTGACGGATATGGCCCTCGGCGTCCATCTCTTCGAGTATCTGCTCACCTTCTAAGACGAGCGTTGCGGTAGAGGCGATATGCCGGTGCCGGCGGCAGTGGCCGCCTTTGCCATATCGGAGCAGCATATCAAGTCGGCCGGTTGCGTGGTCATAACCCAGCAGGCTGTACTCGAAATCTACCAGAAAGGCTTTGCAGGCAGGGTCGGTGACTCGGCGCCATTCGACGGAGTTCAGATCAAATCGACCAGAGATGCCGGGCATAACAATATTCTCCTGTGAGAAGAGGGCCAATGATTATCCTAGGGTTGAGCGGGTATTTTAACGTTGTGAAGCATAATCCTCTTCATGAGCAAGCATATTTCCGAAACTCCGGCCACGCAATTCCTCTCGCAGCGAAAGATCAGTTTTGGCCGTCATCCTTACGAGTATGTTGATCACGGTGGTACCGCAGAGTCATCCCGCCAGCTCGGCGTGGACGAGCATGCAGTGATCAAGACACTGGTGATGAAAGACGATCAAAAAAAGCCACTGATTATCTTGATGCACGGGGATCGCAAGGTGTCGACCAAAAATCTCGCGCGTCAAACTTCACGCAAGCAGATCGAGCCTTGCTCGCCGGACGAGGCGCACCGACATACCGGTTATCTGGTCGGAGGCACCTCGCCGTTCGGGACGCGGAAAACCCTGCCGATCTATGTTGAGGCCTCGGTACTGGATCTGCCGCTGATTTATATCAATGGCGGCCGTAGAGGGTTTCTGGTGAGTCTGGCGCCACAGCTGCTGCCCGAGCTGCTCGGGGCGCAGCCGGTGCACTGTGCACTGGAGGACTGAGTATCTTTCTCGTCAGGCCAGCTCGTTGTAGAGGACGCCCTTCAGGTTCTCGATCGAATGCGCAACACGCAGCACGGATTCAGCAGGGATCTGTCGCACTAGCTCGCCCGTGTTTTTGTCAGTGACGGCAACGATGGCGGTATTGAGCCGGCGATCAAGCGCAAACGCAAGATTGCGGTTGCGAGACTGCATGTGCGTATTAAGCTGCTCAACCACGTCCAGAAAAGCTTGCGTGATGCGCTCGGCATCATTCGGCGCCAGCGGACCGACTGGCGGGGTCGGCGCGCTGCGGTTCGGTGTGGGCGTGATTACGCGTTCGGCAGGCACTTGGGGCCTGGCCGGGCCGGTGGCGGGTGCGTAGGGTGTGGGACCAGCATGAATAATCATTTTGACAATCCTGTCAGATGCATTCAGGCGGCCTCTATGATAGACGATTACCAGACCGAGGCCCTGATAGGTAATCGATATAATCCTGCACAATCCAACCATCAGCTGGGCTAGGCGCTCTCGTGATTACCATGACCCGTTTTCTCATTGTCTGGCTATTGATCTGCTCGATGCCCGCTCGCGCGGGCTGGGAACAAGTCATCAAAAATCCGCGCGGCGACGTGTACTACCTGGATAACGAGATCCTGCAGAAGGGTACCGTTCATCAGGTATGGAGTCTGGTCGATCTGGTCGAGCCCATTGAGAAAAGCGCGTCGGTGAAGCGACTCTACGAGGCCGATTGCGTCAAGGGAAAGCTCAGAGTTGTGCAAAAGTTGGTGTACTCGGGCAAGGGCGGTCAGGGCACCCTGCTATCGACCGACACCAAACCTGGTCGCTGGGTGTATCCCGATCCGGCGTCGGTGAATGAGGAACTGATACTTCGAATATGCTTCGGCAATACCCACGCTAAGGCTGGTGCGAAGAGGCAAACTCATTCGGATCCGAGCACCATGACGAGCTCGATGCCAGAGAAATAGGTCTCAGGGTTCGCGCTTGAGCTCATTGAGATGAGAGGAGATCTGATCTCGCAGTTTTGCTTAATGAGCATCTCTCAAGGGTTCAAGCATCCGGGGCTGTTTTCATGGCTGAAAACAGCCCGCAGAGATAATTCAAAATATGACAACCTAAGCCTTGATGTCGCAGGCAAATTTGCCCTCGAGGCCATATAGACAATGCACATGAACTGTGCAAAAGTCCGGTACAGATTCCACAAAGAGGGAAGCGATGCTGGGCGATGTTCTCAAGAAGCGGCGTGAAGAGCTGGGGCTGGAAGTCCAGGACATCGCGCGCGTGACTGGGATGCCGCCCAAGCAAGTGATCGCTCTGGAGGCCGATAACCTGGCGTATTTCGTCGGTGGCAAGCCAGAAATCGAGCGACTCACCAAGCTATACGCTAAGAAGCTGAACATGCCGCTGGATGCTGCATTCTCCATCGACGCCCCTCAGCATAAAAAACCGGTGGATGTCAGAAGCACCGAAGTTGCCATCCCTGCGTTTCTGGTGTCCGGCCAGAGCCGGGAATCCACCGCGGTCAAGAAGCCTCGCCCCACCCACGAGCTGAAAAAAGCAGAGACCTGATCTGTCCGCATACCGCCGCTCGCAAGCCCCGCCAGTTGGCATCTTAAAAATATAATAATCGCAACTTTGATCACATGCCTGATCTATTCTGGACGTCATTTTTTCCTGTTTTGCACAGTTGACTGCGACGCGCGATTCGGGGCCCTCCAAAGTTAGGTATCCTTGAAACTTAGTCATCAACTTGCCGTGCCCCGCAAAGCCGGGCTAACGCCAATGGATCCGAGAGAAATCGCCAGAAAGCTGGGAATCTTGTCAATTGAAGAACGGGTGCAGATCATCCAGTGCCTGCTGGAGGTCGGTTCGGAGGGGCTTGAAATGCCAGATATCGCGGTGAAGACGGGGTTGGGAGCGCCCGCGATCGTCAAGCAGATCGAGGCGCTGATCGGAGCGGAGATGGTCTCGTTCAAGACCCGGGACAACAACAAAGTGTATCTGGTCAATGAGCGCGCGCTGAGGGAAGTGTTTGACTTCATGTTTAACGATTACGCGCCTCGATCTGCCTGATGGTTTCCAGCCAACGTTTGGAGTGAGCCTTGACAGCCCTGCTCGGTATTTTCAAAAAGCTATCGATAGTCTCTGCACTGGTTGTAGGCTGGCTGGTCGTGCTGCTGATGTTTGTCGGTTGGTTGATCTTTGCCTACGACCAGGCCGACGCGATGGGCTTCATCGACTATGTGAAGTCTAGCGTTGGGGTGGTGAACAAACCCTTTGATGCGCTGGATATCGGCTCAGTGCTGCGGCTGGTCTTTGCGGCCATCTCCGCAGTCTTTGCAGTGATACTGACAGTGTTCACTATCCCGATGTTCTTGTTTGTCTATGCGAATGTCGGCTACGGCAAGCTTGTCGAGCGGCTGAATCGACCGAAGGAGACCCCGGAGGGCGAAGCTGGCGCCGCCGGCACGTCTGCCGGCTCCTGATTCGTTGTTCGCCTTTTGCCTGTTTGACGGGTCAAGTTTCTCCTCGGGCTGCCGATAATCATTGCAGCCCCTGTGTCGCCTGCCGCGATCAGGACCGGCTAGAAACAGGAGTCAGATCATGCTGCCCGTCGATATCGAAATCCGCCTCACAATTTTTTCCTTCGCGATGGTGACCGTCGTGCTCATCCTCGTCATGGGCTAAAGAGGCGCTGAACGGTTGAACGTCGGTCACTGGCACTCTTGGGCCAGCTTCTCGGCGGCCCTACGTGCGCGCACCCGAGCCTTGTGCTCCTCTTTCAGCGTCGCATCCCGCAAATCTTCCTCACGCCACCGAAGTTGCAGCGACAGCGACCGGCACTTGCGTTCACGCGCAGCGGCTCCGCGTGCCGCCAGATCGCGTATCTGCTGGTCTTGCCTCTCGCGCTGCTCGCGCAGCCGCTGAAGGCGGGCGATCTCGGTCCTTTCGCGATGAAGCGAGTCCTCGGAGGTGCCGCCTCGTGATGCTGGAGCGACTGGTAGCGTCAGAGACTCGCTGCCGCACGGGCGATCGGTGTAGGTGAGTGTGCCATCGATCTTGCACTTGTAGGCAGCGTGTGAGGGAACGGAGCACGCAAGCAGCAGCAATGGAAGGAAGCGATTCAAAAAAAATACAGCAGGCGCAGCCAGATGCCTGGCTGATACAGCAGATGTCATGATCTCCTCGCGACAGAATGGGTCTGCCGCGTCTGCGCTCAGACCACTTTTCCTGGATTCATCAGGTTCAGCGGATCCAGTGCCCGCTTGATGGCTTCCATCATCGCCATTTCTGTCCCGGATTTGTAGCGGCGGATTTCTTCACGCTTGAGCGCGCCCAGTCCGTGTTCGGCTGAGATTGATCCGCCATAGTGATGCACATTATCGTGCACTCGCAGGTTAATCGCATCCTGTTGTTGCAGGAAGACCTCGTGTGATTCGCCCGGCGGCGCTGAGACGTTGTAATGCAGGTTGCCATCGCCAAGATGTCCGAAGGTCACCATTCGGCAACCCGGAAAATCTTTTTGCAGTAACGCATCGGTCTGGTCAATAAATTCGGCAATACGTGACACCGGCAGTGAGATGTCATGCTTGATATTCAGCCCCTCGGCCGCCTGCGCCATTGAGATATGCTCACGCAAGGCCCACAGCTGTTGCGATTGCGACAGCGAACTGGCGATCACCGCATCGGCGATCAGTGATTTCTCCATGCCTGCCTGCGAGACAGCTTCCAGCATCGTCATCGCATGCGCTTCCGATTCGCTGTCAGACAATTCCATCAGCACATACTGCGGATGCCGCGAAGCGAAGGGAAGTCGCTGCGCAGGAAAATGTTTTTCCACGAGTTGCAGGCAGAAGTCTGACATCAACTCAAAACCGGTCAGACTGGCATCGCATCGCTGCCTCGCCAATTCCAGCAAAGCGAGCGCGTCGCGTGCCGAGCCGATGGCCATCAACGCGGTCAGTCGCGCGGCTGGCTGTGCATACAGTTTGAGGACAGCGGCGGTGATGATGCCCAGCGTACCCTCGGCACCGATGAACAGATCGCGCAAGTCATAGCCGGTGTTGTCTTTGCGCAGTCCGCGCAAGCCATCCCAGATCTCGCCCGAGGCGGTCACCACTTCAAGACCCATCGTCAGCTCGCGCATGCTGCCGTAGCGGAGCACAGCGGTACCACCGGCGTTGGTCGAGAGATTGCCGCCTATCGTGCAGCTGCCTTCAGAAGCGAGCGACAGTGGGAATAGTCTGCCAGCCTTCTGCGCGGCTTCCTGCACTTGTTGTAGTCGACAGCCTGCCTCGGCAGTCAGCGTGTCGTTGAGTGTGTCGAGTGCGCGTATGCGGTGCAATCGTGACAACGACAACACGATCGCCGTGCCGCTGGCATCAGGCACGCCACCCACCACCAGACCGGTATTACCACCCTGAGGGACGATGGGCACATGGTGTTGCGTGCATAGTTTCACGATGGCCGCGACTTCAGCCGTGTTTGCTGGTTTGACGACGGCCAGTGCGCGTCCAGTGAAGCGCCCGCGCCAGTCAGTCAGGTGAGACGTCATCGCATCACCGAGCAGCAGATGATCAGCGCCGACGATCGCGGCGCAGCGCGCGAGGAACTCAGTCTTCATGCGCGGTGGTGGCGGCCTTGCGAATGGCTTCGCTGGCCAGCTGCTTCGCGGCCTGCTTGTAGGGGCGCAGGAAAAAGATCGCGCAGAAGAAAAACACGGTGGAGAACACAATTTCCAGCGCTGCCAGCGCCTGCGACATGCCGCGCTCGCTCCAGGTACGCACCACGCCCTCGGCGAAGTACATCAGCACCAGCATCGATGCCCACTGCATCGTATAGACATTGCGGCGCAGCGTGCCAGCGAGCGGTGCGAATAGCGGCAGTGCCTTAATCACCATCCATGAGCCGCCGGGTCGCAGTGGCGCCAGCACAAGTTCCCAGGCAATACACAGCACGATCAGCAGCACCAGACTGGCTGAGGCGAGCTGGTGAAGTCGGTGCTGCGTGGAAGAGATATCTAACATTCGCGTGCCATTTCAGAATCAGTTCGGAGTCATTCCCGTGTCATGCGTTGCGCAGCTTGAGCGCGGTCTCGCCAAGGCGTTTGCCGAGCGCGATGGCGAGCATGCGGCTGTCTTCTGTGATCTCCAGCTTGCCGCTCGCGCCAGACCAGTGCGTGGCGCCATAGGGCGATCCGCCGCTGGCGGTATTCATCAGCGCTGGTTCGGCGTAGGGCAATCCGACGATCAGCATTCCATGATGCAGCAGTGGCAGCATCATCGACAGCAACGTGGATTCCTGCCCGCCGTGCAAGCTTCCGGTGGAAGTGAACACGCAAGCCGGTTTGCCCGTCAGCGCGCCCGACAACCAGTGCGCGCTGCTGCCATCGATGAAGTACTTCATCGGCGCGGCCATGTTGCCGAAACGGGTAGGTGAGCCGAGCGCGAGTCCTGCGCACTCCTCCAGATCGGACAACTCGACGTACGGTGCGCCTGAGGCCGGTACCGAGGGCTCCGTGGCCTCCGTGACGGTGGATACGGCGGGTACAGTGCGCAAGCGCGCCTCGCAGCCCGGGACGCTCTCGATGCCTTGTGCGATCAGATCAGCCAGCTTGCGCGTGGCGCCATGGCGAGAGTAGTACAGCACGAGCACGGGAAGCGAGGGCGTCTTTACCATGGTTGCTATTATATGGCGCTTTAGCATGTTCACCGGTGCCGAGCGCATGAGTCCACATCCTTCAAATCCCTCTGGCGGCTGGTCGCGGTTGCAGGTTCGCGATCTGGTTCGCTTTGCTCGGCGCCGGCTCACGGAGGAGCGTGTTTCTGAGGTGGCGGCCAGTCTCACGTTCACCACGGTACTGGCCCTGGTACCCGTGTTGACGATCGCATTTGCGATTTTCACGACGTTTCCCCTGTTCACGACATTCAGGGATTCGCTCGATGCGTATTTCGTGCAGATCCTGATGCCCAAGGGCATATCAAACACCATCCTCGATTACCTGAGTCAGTTCGCGGCCAAAGCCAGCCGGCTGTCGGCAGTGGGTGCAGTGTTCCTGATCGTGACTGCCATCATGATGTTTGGCACGGTGGACCGCACGCTCAACCAGATCTGGCGTGTGACTGAACCTCGGCCATTCTTGCAGCGTATGGTCATCTACTGGGCAGTCATGACGATGGGCCCCTTACTGTTGGGCGCGTCGCTGTCCTTCGCCAGCGAGCTCTCGCCGCTGATGAGTTTGCTCGGACGCGAGACTGCGCTGCTGCGCACCACGCTGATGGTGCTGGTGTCACTGGCTTTTTCGACGCTAGCGTTCTCGCTGCTGTATCTCACCGTGCCCAACCGAATCGTCGACTGGCGAGATGCGGTGATCGGTGGGTTGGTCGCGGCCATCGCGTTCGAGATCACGCGCCGATTGTTTGCTTTTTTTATCGCGCAAGGTCCCAGCTCGAGCTACAAGGTGGTCTATGGCGCGCTCGCAGCCCTGCCCATCTTTCTGATCTGGGTGTACCTGTTCTGGCTGATCACATTGGTGGGTGCGGTGATCGCTGCGGCGCTGCCGGTCGTCAAGCATGAGCGCTGGTGGCACCGGCCGGCACCAGGCGGTGAATTCCTCGATGCGATGAATGTTCTTCGCTTGCTTGTGGAGTCGCGCAACAGTTCCGCTGCCGTCGATGTATTGCGCTTGCGAGAAGAAACCCGTCAGGGCTTTGAGGAATCGGAGCGACTCTTGCAGCGGATGCTGAATGTGGGCTGGGTTGCACGCATTCGAGCCGAGCGCTCGCGCGGCTGGCGTCTGGGTCGTCGCAGCAAGTTGCAGCAGGATCGCTGGGTGCTGCTGGCCAATCCCGACAAACTGACGGTCGCCGAGGTCTATCAGCTGTTCGCGTTTGCGCCTGCGCCGCAGTCTCCGCTAGGGCAAAAGGTCGAAGGAGTGATCGCGCTGGGGCTCTCGAGCCCCATTGCCGCTTATTTTGCTGCGTCAGCGGCTTCAGCTGCGAAAGCAAACAACGCATCCAGTACCTGATCGGGCTGCTCCGCCATCAGTGAATGGCCGCTGCCTTCAACCTGTATCACTCGCGCCTTGGGCATCGCCGAGCGTAGCGCGGCGGTGGCTTTGGGCGGCGTCATGATGTCCTTGCGTCCCAGCAGCAGCATCGCAGCACAGCTCAGTGCGCTGGCGGCAGCTTCACCGTTGGCATATGCATTACAGGCGGAAAAATCTGTAAAGAAGACTTTGTCCGGATTGCCGCGCGCGACATGCTGCATCAGCCGCCGCGCGCCACCGGGTACATAAAAGCCCGGACCGGGTGCGGAGGGCTTTTGCGCGATGCTGGAGTGCGACCAGATGTTAACCATATCGATCGCCTCGGGTTCGCGGTGTTCGGAAGCCTCCAGTAATTGCGCAGAGACTTTCATCGGATAGGCCGTGCCCACTAGCGCAACGCCGCAGACCCTATCTTTCGCTCGCAGGGCGGTTTCGAGTGCGATCAGGGATCCCATGCTGTGGCCAATCAACACAGCCTTTTGCACTGCGGCGGAGAGCATCACCTCGCTCAGCCAGTCCGCCATGGCCTCGACGCTTTTTAGCGGCGCGCCAGGACTGCGCCCATGACCTGGAAGATCGACGGCCAACACGGAAAATCCATGATGCGCGAAATAGCGCGTCTGCAGCGCCCATACCGAGTGATCACTCTGCGCGCCATGAATGAAGATAGCAGTTGGCAAGCCAGGGTCGAAAGTCTTGCCACCCGTGTAGGCATAAGCGGCATGTGGTTTCAGCGCAATGATCATCGCTCATGCTCCTTTCTGCGCCGCTTTGAGACCGCGCTTGAGATCGTCGATCAGATCATCGGCATCCTCGAGACCAATCGACAAGCGCATCGTGCCTTCAGTGATGCCGGAGGCCGCGAGTTGTTCGGTCGGCACGCGGAAATGCGTGGTCGATGCTGGGTGAATTACCAGAGACTTCGCATCGCCGACATTGGCGAGATGTGAAAACAGGCTCAGCGATTCGACAAAACGACGCCCAGCCGCGCGGTCTCCCTTGATCGCGAAAGAAAACACGGCGCCGCAGCCTTTGGGTAGTAACTGTTTTGCCAGGGCATGATCCGGATGATGCGGTAGCTCCGGGTAAGATACTGATTCGATTGCCGGATGCGAAACAAGAAATTCAACGATCTTGCGTGCATTGGATACATGCTTTTCCATGCGCAGGCTTAGCGTCTCAATGCCTTGCAGAATCGTGAATGCGTTATAAGGACTCATCACTGCGCCGAAGTCGCGCAGACCTTCGCGGCGCGCGCGCAGCGAGAACGCGCCGACGGTCGATTCTTCGGCGAACACCATGCCATGAAAACCATCGTAGGGTTCGCACAGTTCAGCGAAGCGGCCCGTCTTGTCATACGCGGTCTGCCAGTCGAACGTGCCGCCATCGACCAACAAGCCGCCCACGGCAGTGCCATGACCACATAAAAATTTGGTCGCTGAATGAAAAATCAGATCAGCACCATGATCCAGAGGTCTGAGCAGGTAAGGCGTTGTGAAGGTCGAATCCACCATCAGTGGCAGGTGATGATCATGCGCGATGTCGGCCACGCTCGGAATGTCGAGCACATCCAGTCCTGGATTACCCAGCGTTTCGGCGAAGAGTACCTTCGTGTTTGGGCGAATATTGTCGCGCCAGGCGTTCAGATCGCGTGGATCGATGAAGGTCGTCTCGATGCCGAAACGTTTCATGGTGTAGCCCAGCAGATTTTGCGAGCCGCCATAGAGCGCGCGCGAGGCGAGCACATGCGAACCAGCGCCGGCAAGGGTCGCAAGACCAAGATGCAACGCCGCCTGCCCGCTGGCCACGGCCAGTCCGGCGACGCCGCCTTCGAGCGCCGCAATGCGTTCTTCCAGTACCGCATTGGTGGGATTTGAAATACGCGAATACACATGGCCCGAGCGCTCCATGTTGAAGAGCGAGGCCGCATGATCCGAATCGCGGAACACGAATGAGGTGGACAGATAGATCGGGGTCGCGCGGGCGCCGGTGGCAGGGTCGGGTACGCCGCCCGCGTGCAGCGACAGGGTATCGAAGCCAGGGTACTTGGGCTCACTCATCGGGGGCAGGTCTCCGGGGCAGTTTATTGGCTTGGTGTAATAGGAATGATCGATTATAGGCCGCTGGAGGCTGACAGCTTGGCCGTCTTCACAGGGACTTGCGCACGGTACGCAAGCCCTCTGGCTTTTTTGAATGGGGTGGGCTACAGTCCCTTCATGAAACACACCGCTGGGGGCGACCGATGAAAGTTTCCGAAATCCTCAAAGTCAAGGGCAATATCCTCTTTACCGTCACGCCCGAGACAGCGCTGATCGATGCGGTTGATACCATGAGCGAGAAGGACATCGGCTCACTGGTCGTGATGCAAGCGGGCTCGCTGGTCGGGCTGCTGAGCTTTCGCGAAGTGATGAAAGCCGTGCACCGCCATCGAGGAGCGATCGCCGGCACGGTCGGCGATCACATGGATCGCGAGATGCTGACCATCTCGCCGGACACGGAGCTCAATGAGGTTCGCCGCGTGATGCTGGAGCGCCATGCGCGTTATGTACCTGTGCTCGACGGCAAGGTGCTGCTGGGCGTGATGTCCTTTTACGATGTGGCCAAAGCCGTGTTCGAAGAGCAAAGTTTCGAGAACAAGATGCTCAAGGCCTATATTCGCGACTGGCCTTCGGAAACTGCGGAAGAGTAAATGCTGACGGAATGCACAAACAATAAAAAGGAATTTTCCGAGTGAGTTCAGGCCAGTTTGCGCTACTGACTCAGCGTCGTTTTGCTCCCTTCTTCGGCGCGCAGTTTCTCGGCGCTTTCAATGACAATCTGTTCAAGACCGCGCTGGTGACCGTGATCACCTTCGATGCTGCGGCATGGACCTCGCTGAATGTTGGTCTGCTCAACAATCTGATCGCCGGTCTTTTCATCCTCCCTTTCATGCTGGCGTCAGCCACCGCCGGCGAGATGGCCGACAAGTATGACAAGGCGCGGCTGATGCGTTTCGTCAAAGTGCTGGAAATCCTCATCATGCTGGTGGCGGCGGTGGGCTGGTATACGCATCAGTTGTGGGTGCTGGTACTCGCCGTGGTGGGCATGGGCTTGCACTCGACCTTGTTCGGGCCGGTCAAGCATTCCTATC
Source organism: Pseudomonadota bacterium (assembly GCA_041182625.1). Taxonomy (GTDB): domain Bacteria; phylum Pseudomonadota; class Gammaproteobacteria; order Burkholderiales; family Burkholderiaceae_D; genus Pernthalerella. The sequence continues at coordinate 11,117 of JBEGNF010000005.1, forward strand.
TGCCGCAGCATCTTGACGCGGGTGAGCTGGTGGGTGGCAATGGCATGGTGCAGATGGGTACCTTTGTCGGCATACTCACCGGCCAGCTGATCGGTGCCGGTCTGGTGAGTTGGGGTGCGATTGGCGTGCACATGATCATCTGGTCGACCGTACTCGTGGCCATCTTCGGTTTGTTGTTCACGTTGGCCGTGCCCTCGACACCCGCGCCGGTGCCCGAGCTTGCGATCAGCCGCAATCCCTTCCCGGAGGTGCTGCGCAACTTGCGCTTTGCCGCCAGCCGCTCCGATGTGTTCGCTGCCATGCTGGCTAATTCCTGGTTCTGGTTTTTCGGCGCGATCGTGCTTGCACAATTCCCTGTTTATGCGCGTGATGTATTGCATGGCGCGCCGGAGATTTTCGCTGTCTTGCTAACCGCATTTTCTCTTGGCATCGGCGCGGGTTCCCTGATGTGCGAGCGGTTGTCCGGCGGGCGCCTGCAGCTGGGCTTGGTGCCGCTCGGCGCGCTGGGGCTGACCGCATTCGGTATTGATCTGTATTTCGCCAGCCTCGGCCCCATGCCTTCGCTGCTGATCGCGCAGGACCTGCTGTTCGGCGAGCAGTTTCGCATCCTGGTCGACTGCCTGATGCTCGGCATGGCTGGCGGCATTTTTGTTGTGCCCCTATTCACGCTGATACAGACGCGTGCCGAGCGCAGCCATCTATCGCGCATCATTGGCGGGATGAATATCCTCAACGCCCTGTTCATGGTGGTGGCGGCGCTGCTGGCGATGGTGCTGTTGCAAGCAGGTTTGTCCGTGCCAGAGATCTTCGCAACCACCGCCATGATGAATCTGGCGGTGCTGATCGCACTGTGCCTGAAGCAGCCGGAGTATCCGCGCGCGCTGTGGAGATGGCTGGCGGACTTCTTCGGGAGGCCGCCGCTGGTAAAATGACGGTTTTTCGCACACGTCATTTTCCTCACCATGTCTGGCAATACGATAGGTAAGCTCTTTTGCGTCACCACCTTCGGCGAATCTCACGGTCCCGCCATCGGTTGCGTGATCGATGGCTGCCCGCCGGGCATGCCGTTGTCGGAAGCCGACATTCAGCCCGAACTCGACCGCCGAAAGCCGGGTACCTCGCGCCACGTCACGCAGCGCAAAGAATCGGACACCGTCGAGATTCTCTCCGGCGTCTATGAGGGCAAGACCACCGGTACGCCAATTGCGCTGCTGATACGCAACGAGGATCAGCGCAGCCAGGATTACGGCAACATCGTCGATCGCTTCCGTCCTGGTCATGCGGATTTCACTTACTGGCATAAATACGGCATTCGCGATCCGCGCGGTGGAGGGCGTTCTTCCGCGCGACTGACCGCGCCGGTCGTGGGCGCAGCGGCGGTCGCGCGCAAATGGCTGCAGCTGCAATATGGCACCACTTTCCGCGGATGCATGAGCCAGCTGGGCGAGGTCGCGATTCCTTTCCAGTCGTGGGATCATGTTCACGACAATCCTTTTTTCGCGGCGAATGCCGATATCATTCCCCGGCTGGAGTCATACATGGACGATCTGCGCAAGGCGGGAGATTCCTGCGGCGCGCGGATCGATATCGTGGCGCAGCAGGTGCCGGTCGGTCTGGGCGAGCCACTCTTCGACAAGCTCGATGCGGATATCGCTTACGCGATGATGGGAATCAATGCGGTGAAGGGCGTAGAGATTGGCGCCGGTTTCCGCTCAATTGCGCAGAAGGGCACCGAGCACGGTGATGAAATCACGCCGGATGGTTTTGTAGGCAATAACGCCGGCGGCGTTCTGGGGGGTATTTCGTCTGGTCAGGACATCACGGTATCCATCGCGATCAAGCCCACGTCCAGCATACGCACCCCACGTCGCTCGATAGACCGCGACGGCAATCCGGTGATGGTCGAGACCTTCGGTCGCCATGATCCCTGCGTAGGCATACGTGCAACGCCAATCGCCGAGGCGATGCTCGCGCTGGTGCTCATGGATCATGCGTTGCGTCACCGCGCCCAGTGCGGCGACGTCAGTCATTCGTACTCAACATCGTAGGGGCACTGCGCCTCGGCATCGGCCCGGCCGATGGCGACGGGCACGGCCTTCATCGCGGCCCATAGCGGGGCCCGGTGATTTCGGCAACCATTCGTGATTTTTGTGACCTCAGCTTCCAAACCCGCCCAGTCGCTGAACTTCGCGCTGTTCTTCTTCGCGTATTACGGCTACGTGGGCGTGTTTTCGCCTTATGCAAGCCTGTATTTCGCGGACAAAGGTATCAGCGCCGCCCAGATCGGCATACTGATGTCGCTGATGCAGGTGATGCGTATCTTTGGCCCCAATCTGTGGGGTTGGGTGGCAGATCACACGCGGCAGCGGGTCAACGTGCTGCGCTTTACCTCGGCGGCAGCAGCGATGGCGTTTTGCGGCATGTTCTGGGGCGAGAGCTTTGGTTTTTTCTTTGCGCTGATGGTGATGGTGAATCTGTTCACCAGCGCACAGGGGCCGATCTCTGAGGCACTGATGCTGTCCGCGATGCGCGGTGATCTCACGCATTATGGACGGCTGCGACTCTGGGGTTCGGTCGGTTTCATTGCAGCGGTGATGCTGTCAGGTCAGCTGCTCGACTGGCAGGGTATCGCGCTGATGCCGTGGATCGCGCTGTCGCTCTTGCTGATGGTCTGTGGCGTCACACTGAACATGAGTGAAGACGCGCCCGCGCCTCATTTGCATGACGCGCCCTCGGTGCGCAGCTTGCTGCGGCAGCGGCAGGTGCTGGCGTTTTTTGTCTCGACCTTCATGATGGTGGCGGCGCACTCGTCGCTGTATGTGTACTACTCGCTGTACTTGTCAGACATTGGCTACAGCAAGACCGTGATCGGCCTGATGTGGTCGTTGGGCGTGCTGGTAGAAATCATGTTCTTTTTTTATCAGGCGCCGTTGTTTCGCCGCTTCGGCATCCGTCCCTTGATGCTGTTCAGTCTGGCGATCGCGGTGGTGCGCTTCCTGATGATCGGTGTCGGCGCTCAGTCGCTGATCGTGCTGTTGCTTGCGCAAGTGCTGCATGCGGCGACATTTGGTGTGCATCACTCGGCCTCGGTCGCGACCTTGCAGCGCTGGTTTTCCGGGCCCCTGCAAGCGCGGGGTCAGGCACTGTTCATCAGCATCTCGTACGGGCTTGGAGGCACGCTGGGCGGCTTGCTGCTGTCAGCTTGCTGGGATACATTGGGCGCCCGTCCGGTCTATCTGATTGCCGCGCTCATGTCCTTGCTCGGGCTGCTGGCGGCAATCCTGAGTTATCACTGGCAGGCAGAAGCAGGGAGAGAGTCATGAGATTGATGCTGTATCGCGGAGCGTTGGTGGCACTGCTGGCGCTTCCTTTGGGGGCTTGTCAGACGGTGCAAACCACGCAAGCGGGCACGGTGGGTGTAGATCGCACTCAGCGCATGGCAGTCTCGGCTGAGGCCATCGAACAGAGCGCCAACAAACAGTATGCGCAGGTGCTGGCCGAGGCAGAAAAAAAAGGCAAGCTGAACGCCGACACGGCTCAGTACGAGCGCGTCAAGACGATTGCTGACAAGCTGATCAAACAGACTCCAGCTTTTCGAAAGGATGCGCTGGGCTGGAAATGGGAGGTCAATGTGCTGACCTCCAATGAAGTGAATGCCTGGTGCATGCCGGGCGGGAAAATCGCGTTCTACACCGGGCTGATCGAGAAACTGAAAATCTCCGACGATGAACTGGCTGCGGTGATGGGTCACGAGATCGCTCATGCATTGCGCGAGCACTCACGCGAGCGCGCGTCCGAGCAGGCGATTGCCGGTATTGGCATTTCCATTGTCGCCGCGGTGGCCGGCGTCGGGCAGATCGGGCAAAGAGGCATGGAGTACGCCTATCAGGGCTTGCTCGGTTTGCCGAACTCGCGCGCGCACGAAACCGAGGCCGATCGTATCGGTGTCGAGCTGGCCGCTCGCGCCGGTTATGATCCGCGTGCCGCAATCACGCTTTGGCAGAAAATGGGCCAGACCGGTGGTGATGAGCCGCCGAAATTCATGTCCACCCACCCGCCACGGGCAGATCGGGTGAAGGATCTGACCAATTACTCCGAGCGTGTGCTGCCGCTCTATCAACAGGCGAAAGCCCGAGGCTGAGACGGGTTTCAATCGGGATCGGTCGAGCAAAACCGCTCCCGAACGGGACTTGGTCAAGGGTTGGTGTGGCATAATTTAGGGCTGTTTTCCTTGATTTGCCGGGCAATTTGCCCCGTCTCCCCATGGCCCAAACCCTCTACGACAAACTCTGGCAGTCTCACGTGGTGCATACCGCCGATGACGGCACCGCCGTTCTCTACATTGACCGCCACCTGATCCACGAAGTGACCAGCCCGCAGGCTTTCGAGGGGCTGAAGCTGGCCAACCGGCAGCCGTGGCGCACATCGGCGAATCTGGTGGTCGCAGACCATAATGTGCCGACCACCAATCGCGCCGGTGGCATCGCCGATCCGATATCGCGGCTGCAGGTCGAGACGCTCGACCAAAACGCAAAGGAATACGCGCTCACCTACTTCCACATGACCGACAAGCGTCAGGGCATCGTGCACGTGATCGGGCCGGAGCAGGGCGCGACGCTACCCGGCATGACGGTGGTCTGCGGCGACTCGCATACGTCCACTCATGGCGCATTTGCCTGCCTAGCGCATGGCATTGGCACCTCTGAGGTCGAGCATGTGCTCGCCACGCAAACGCTGCTGGCAAAAAAATCCAAAGCGATGTTAATTCAGGTCGAGGGCAAGCTGGGCGCAGGCGTCACCGCCAAAGATATCGTGCTGGCCATCATCGGTAAGATCGGCACGGCCGGCGGTACGGGCTATGCGATCGAATTTGCCGGTTCGGCGATCCGCTCGCTGACCATGGAAGGCCGCATGACTGTCTGCAACATGGCGATCGAAGCGGGCGCGCGGGCCGGCATGGTCGCGGTCGATGACGCCACGATCAATTACGTCAAAGGTCGCCCGTTTGCACCGGTCGGCCCGCAGTGGGATCAGGCTGTCGCCTACTGGCGCACGCTGCATTCCGATCCTGACGCAAAGTTCGATGCGGTCGTAATGATCGATGCCGCCGATATTCGTCCGCAAGTCACCTGGGGTACGTCGCCCGAGATGGTGGTGCCCGTCGATGCGCGCGTGCCCGATCCTGACAAGGAAAAAGATGCAGTCAAGCGCGACGCGATGGAAAAGGCACTGGTCTACATGAACCTCAAGCCCAACACGGCGATCACCGATATTCGCATTGATAAAGTCTTTATCGGTTCTTGTACCAATTCGCGCATTGAAGATCTGCGTGCTGCAGCCGCTGTCGTGCGTGGCAAGCACCGCGCATCGAACGTGAAGCTGGCGATGGTGGTGCCGGGCTCTGGCCTGGTGAAAGAGCAGGCCGAGCGAGAAGGTCTGGACAAGATTTTCAAAGACGCCGGTTTTGAATGGCGCGAGCCGGGCTGCTCGATGTGCCTCGCCATGAATGCTGACCGTCTGGAGCCGGGCGAGCGCTGCGCGTCGACCTCCAACCGCAATTTCGAAGGACGTCAGGGCGCGGGCGGACGCACGCATCTCGTCAGTCCTGCGATGGCGGCTGCGGCTGGCGTTGCAGGTCACTTTGTCGACATACGCGGTCTGTAAGGCCACGTGTCTGTATTCAGGGAGCACATCATGAAAAACATCTTCGCCATCTTGCTCACCGCGTGCTTTGCGCTCGCTGGCTGCAACACCATTCAAGGCATCGGTAAAGACGTTGAGAAGCTGGGCGAGAAAGTCCAGGAAGCAGGAAAAAAATAATCATCATGAATAAATTCACCGTACTCGATGGACTGGTCGTGCCGCTGGATCGCGCGAATGTCGATACCGATGCCATCATTCCCAAGCAATTTCTGAAGTCGATCAAGCGCACAGGTTTTGGCCCCAACCTGTTCGACGAGTGGCGCTATCTCGATCACGGCGAGCCGGGCATGGATAACAGCAAGCGCCCGCTGAATCCGGATTTCGTGCTGAACCAGCCGCGCTATCAGGGCGCCTCCGTTCTTCTGGCGCGCAAGAATTTTGGCTGTGGTTCCTCGCGTGAGCATGCGCCGTGGGCGCTGGATCAGTATGGCTTTCGTGCCGTGATTGCACCGAGCTTTGCCGATATTTTCTTCAACAACTGCTTCAAGAACGGTTTGCTGCCGGTGTGCCTCTCCGAGTCTGAGGTCGATCAACTCTTCAATGAAGTGAAAGCCTTCCCCGGCTACCGTCTGGTCATTGATCTGACCACGCAGACGGTGTCGACCGCCAATGGCAGCTCGACCTTCCATTTCGAGATTGACGAATTCCGCAAGCACTGCCTGCTGAACGGACTGGATGACATTGGTCTTACGTTGCAAAAAGCTGATGCCATCCGCGAATTCGAGGAGCGCCATATCAGCCGCTTCCCGTGGCTGGCCAACACGATTTAAACCCAAGCACAATCATCATGAAAATCGCAATCCTGCCGGGCGACGGCATCGGCACCGAGATCGTTGAACAGGCGGTCAAAGTGCTTAACGCACTCGGCCAGACATTTGAGATGGAGACCGCGCCCGTGGGCGGCGCTGGTTACGAAGCTCACGGCCATCCGCTGCCCGAGGGCACGCTGAAGCTGGCAAAGGAAGCCGATGCCATTCTGTTCGGCGCCGTGGGTGACTGGAAGTACGACACGCTGGAGCGTGCGCTTCGCCCCGAGCAGGCGATTCTCGGTTTGCGCAAGCACCTGACGCTGTTCGCAAACTTCCGTCCCGCGATTTTGTATCCGGAACTGGTCGGCGCATCGTCGCTGAAGCCCGAAGTGGTGTCAGGCCTGGACATCCTGATCGTGCGCGAGCTCAATGGCGATATCTATTTCGGTCAGCCGCGCGGCGTGCGCGAGGCGCCTGATGGCCTGTTCAAGGGCGCGCGCGAAGGTTTTGACACCATGCGCTACTCAGAGCCCGAGATTCGCCGTATTGCGCATGTGGCCTTCCAAGCTGCGCGCAAGCGCAGCAAGCGCCTGACCAGCGTGGACAAAGCCAATGTACTGGAGACTTTCCAGTTCTGGAAAGACATCGTTACCGATGTGCACAAAGAGTACCCGGATATCGAGCTAGATCACATGTATGTCGACAACGCGGCAATGCAGCTGGTGCGCGCACCCAAAAAATTCGATGTGATCGTCACTGGCAATATGTTTGGCGATATCTTGTCTGATGCAGCGGCGATGCTGACTGGCTCGATCGGCATGCTGCCGTCTGCGTCACTGGATGCGAACAGCAAAGGTCTGTATGAGCCTTCGCATGGATCAGCGCCGGATATCGCCGGCAAGGGCATTGCGAATCCTCTGGCGACCATTTTGTCGGCGGCGATGATGCTGCGCTTTTCTTTGAATCTGCCGGCCGAGGCGGACCGTGTCGAAAACGCTGTGAAGAAAGTGTTGGCGCAGGGGCTGCGCACGCCGGACATTCACGAGGCGGGCACCACCAAGGTGGGCACGGCAGAGATGGGCGATGCGGTGGTGAGGGCGCTGGCGTAGATTTTTGAAGATGCTGGATTCCGGCCTGCGCCGGAATGACAGATTGACCGTCAACACGCGTCGACTCGTCATCCCGGCGCAAGCCGATTTCCGGTGTCTTTGCAATACTCGAAGGAATTGACAATGAAACTCGTAGGTCTGGTAGGTTGGCGCGGCATGGTCGGCTCGGTACTGATGCAGCGCATGCAAGAAGAAAATGATTTCGCACATATCGAGCCGGTGTTCTTTTCGACCTCGAATGCGGGCGGTAAAGCGCCTGCGATGGCGAAAAACGAAAGCACACTGAAAGACGCCAACGATATCGAGTCGCTGACAAAATGCGACATCATCCTGACCTGCCAAGGCGGCGACTACACCACTGAGGTATATCCAAAATTACGTGCGGCCGGCTGGAATGGCTACTGGATCGATGCAGCCTCGACACTGCGCATGAAAGACGATGCCATCATTGTGCTCGACCCGGTCAATATCGATGTGATCAAGAGCGCGCTGTCCAAGGGCGTGAAAAACTACATTGGCGGCAATTGCACCGTGTCCTGCATGCTGATGGGTCTGGGCGGCTTGTTCAAGCATGATCTGGTCGACTGGATGACCTCGATGACCTATCAGGCAGCCTCCGGCGGTGGCGCGCAGCATATGCGCGAACTGCTGACGCAGTTCGGCAGCATCCATGCGGAAGTCAAGGCGCTGCTGGGTGATCCGGCGTCGGCGATTCTGGAGATTGACCGCAAGGTACTCGCCAAGCAGCACGCACTGACAACCGACGAGACCCAACAGTTTGGTGTTCCGCTCGGCGGCAACTTGATTCCCTGGATCGACAAAGATCTGGGCAATGGTCAATCGCGTGAAGAGTGGAAGGGCGGCGCCGAGACCAACAAAATTCTCGGCCGCGGAGAGGCCTTCGGCGCGGGTGCGAAGCCGGCGATTGCTGTCGATGGTCTGTGCGTGCGTATCGGCGCGATGCGCTGCCATTCTCAGGCACTGACGATCAAGCTGAAAAAAGACATTCCGCTCGATGAGATCAATGACATGATCGCTACCGATAACCCGTGGGTGAAATTCGTGCCCAACACCCGAGAAGCCTCGATGCACGAGCTGACGCCCGCGGCGACTACGGGCAAGCTGACGATTCCGGTAGGCCGTGTGCGCAAGATGCAGATGGGTGGGGAATACCTCTCGGCATTCACCGTCGGTGATCAGCTGCTGTGGGGCGCTGCCGAGCCACTACGTCGTATGCTGCGCATTGTTCTCGATACCTGAGTCACCTGTTCGCTGATCAACTCGTCAAGTTGTCAGCGCACAACTAAACCCGCAGAGTTTTCTCTCAGTAGAAAATATGCGGGTTTTTTCATGGCGTGAGATCGCGCTTCCGCTTGCTGCAACTAACTGCGGATGATAAGGTCAGCCTCTTTGAATGCCTGATCAGGCGGCTCGCTGCGCTCTTCATGCATTCATGTCTACGCACTCATTCCCTACGCTACGAATCATGCTTTCCCCCAAGCGCTACGCCGCATTGCGCCTGACGCTACGAACGGTGGTTGTAACTGCTGTGCTAGCAACGTGTTTACCACAGGCCGCACATGCGCTGGCACTGGGCGAGGTGACGGTACGCTCGGCACTGGGTCAGAAGCTGGACGCAGTCATCGATATCGCATCGGTATCTGCTGCTGAATCCGAGTCGCTGGCGGTCCGTCTGGCGCCGACCAGCATGTTTGCCGAGGCAGGTGTGGAGTTCGGCGCGCTGCAGCGGTCGTTGCGTTTAAGCATAGAAAAAAAAGCAGATCGTGCATCGATATGGGTCAGCTCCGACCTTCCGGTAAGCGATCCTTTTTTGATGCTGTTGATTGAAGTCACTGCCGCTGGCAATCGCACCATCCGGCAATATGCGCTGTTATTTGATCCACCAGTGACAGATCGAGATGCGCGCCAAACCACTGCAGTCGATCCCCCGGAAGCGCCATTGACGCGAGCAGCGCAGCAGGCAGCTCCCCGGTCAGTTCCGCCTGCTGCGAACGCAAAAACAGAAAACACTAAGACTGCCGAGCAGACTGCGGAATCATCCACCCGTGTGGTTCGTCGCGGAGATACGCTGAACAAATTGGCGCGCGAGATCTTGCCCCCCGGCGCCACGCTGGAGCAGGCACTGCTCGCTTATCTGCAAGCGAATCCCCGCGCATTTGATGGCAACAATATCCATCGCATGAAAACCGGAAGCGTACTTCGCGTACCGGACGAGCAGGCGATGATCGATATTCCTGCTGCAGAGGCACGCCGTGAAGTGGTGTTGCAGACCGCTGATTATCAGCGTTATCGCAAACTGCTCGCGCGCTCGGCAGTACGGCCTGTGGTTGCGTCGACCGATAGCGGTGCACACGCTACGCCTTCGGGCAATCGCAGCAGTGGCGGCAAGGTAGGTGTGAAAGAGATTCAAGCAGGCATTGCCGACAAAGCTCGTGATCAGTTGAAGCTGGAATCCGCTGTGCCCGCCAAGCAAAATTCGGAAGACCGTCAGCAAAGCAATGACAGGGAGCTGGCGCAGATCGCCAACGACAAGGCACTGACGGATGCGAAGTCACGCATTGCCGAGCTCGAGAAAAACATCGAGCAGATGCAGCAACTGGCCGTGCGTAATCAGACACTGGCCGACGCACAGCAACGCTCTGAACAGACCATCTCGGAGGCTCAGCCCGCTGGGCAGGAGGCACCGGTGAAATCGCCTGACGTTGCGACGCCCAAGCCCAGCGTCGCCAAGCCGGCAAAGCCCACACGGCCGCCGACGCTATCGGCGCAGGCAGTGCCCGAAGAGGAAGCATTTCTCACCCAACTGAGCCAATGGCAGGATCAAATTACCAACGATCCAGTGTCGTTGATCTGGCCGATGGGTCTGATGTCCGCGGGCCTATTGATGATCTGGCTGCGCTCTCGCTTGAAAAAGCGTCAAGCGCCGACGGCAAAGATAGAGCCGAAGGCCGAGGCGCAGTCTGTGTTTGGACAGGCGGGCGGCAGAAACGTCGATACCAGCAATAGCGTGTTCCACTCCAATTTTGTTCCCTCAGTCAGTCAGCTCGACGCGAATGAGGTTGATGCGATTGCCGAGGCCGATGTCTACATTGCCTACGGACGTGATGAGCAGGCGGAGGAAATACTGCTGGACGCACTAAGGCAACATCCGCAACGGCAGGCGTTGCGGGTGAAGCTGCTGGAGATTTATCTTGCGCGCAAGGACACCCAGAAATTTGGTGCCGTCGCTGCCGAGATGCGCGTGATGACTCACGGTCAGGGGCAAGAGTGGATGCAGGCGGCTCTGATGGGGCAGCAACTCGATCCGGGGAATCTTTTGTATGGAGGTGCGCCAGTACCCGTGACGGTGATCGGCGCTGCGCAGAAAGTTGCGCCGCCAGCAGCGGCCCCGCCGGTCACGGCGGCCGCCGTGTCAAATGCGCCGACGGCGTCTACGGCCGCCACAGCCCCGCTGTCATCGTCATCTCCCGCTGTGCATGCGACACGCACGCCGTCAGTATCAGTTCCCTCCGGTTTGCTGCCTCCTCTGGGGCTGCTCAGGCCGGACGAGTCGGCCCTGTCGTCATCCGCAGTGGATGATTTAGGCCTCAAGCTGGAGAGCCTCCTCGATGAACACCGAAAAAATTCCGGCATAGGCCTGTCGCTCGCACCGGTCGATACGCCGCCGACAAATCGTCTGCCCGAACGGGCATCGGATGATGACTCTCAGCTCTCCGGCACCGGGCATCCATCGTTCGCTGGTACCGATACGAAAACCGATGCTGTCGCTTTGAAGACCAAGATTGATCTGGCGCTCGCTTGCGACGAAATCGGCGACCGGGAAGCCGCGCGCGAGCTGCTCGCTGAGGTCGCAGGCACGCATCATCCCGAGCTCGCCAGTCGCGCCCAGTCTCTGCTGCAGCAACTCGCGTAAAATTCGTCATCAAGCTGCGACAGCGCGGCGATACAGTCGCGCCGGCATCCGTTTTTTGTGCCGGCGAAGCACGGGCCTTGGTGGTCAGTCGCCCCGACTCCAATCCCACCCGCATTCCAGAGTATTCCTGTGAAACGAATCGCGCTCGGCCTCCAGTATGACGGCAGTGGCTGGCAGGGCTGGCAGACGCAGCCTCATGGTCAGACTGTTCAGGATGTGCTGGAAAAAGCATTGGCCGAGTTTGCTCAGCGGCCCATGGCCACGACCTGCGCCGGCCGCACGGATGCCGGTGTGCACGCGCTGGCGCAGGTCGTGCATGTCGATACCGACGCGGTGCGCGAACCTTTTTCTTGGGTAAGGGGAGTCAATGCGTTTCTTCCGTCCTCGGTGGCGGTGCGTTGGGCTGCTGAAGTAGAGGGTGGCGACGAAGGTTTTCATGCCCGGTTCACTGCCACCGCGCGAACCTACCACTACCTGATCTATAACCACGCAGTCAGATCGCCGCTATGGGAGCGCCGCGCGGGATGGGTGTTCAGACCGCTCGATGAGCTGCCCATGCACGCTGCGGCCCAGGCACTGTTGGGTGAGCATGATTTCTCGGCATTTCGGGCGGCCGAGTGTCAGGCGCGCTCGCCGGTACGTACCATGCACCGCATCGAGGTGCGGCGCGCCGGTGATCTGGTGGTGGTCACCTTACGGGCGAATGCCTTTCTTCATCACATGGTGCGCAATATCGTGGGTTCGCTGATTCAGGTTGGTAATGGCAACCGCCCGCCGGAGTGGATCGCCGAGTTGCTCAGAGGGCGAGACCGAGAACTCTCCGCGCCGACGTTCAGTCCTGACGGTCTCTACCTCGGCAGAGTGGACTACGATGCGCGCTGGGGCTTGCCTGCGCAGGACGCGGACTTGCCATTCTTTAAAGATTTTTCGTGATGACTCATCGAACCAGGATCAAGCTGTGCGGACTGACCCGTCCGGAAGATATCCGCGCCGCCGTCGCGGCCGGTGCGGATGCGATCGGTCTCGTGTTCTACCCGCCGTCGCCCCGCCATGTGTCGGCTGAGCAGGCGGCCCGGCTGCTACAGGAACTGCCCGCTTTTATCAGCAGTGTCGGTTTGTTCGTGAATGCCGATCTGGATCAGGTGAGGCAGGTACTGGCGACTGCGCCGATATCAATGTTGCAATTCCATGGCGACGAGACCCCAGAGCAGTGCGCCGGTATCGCCGAAGCGGTCGGTCGCCCGTTCTTGCGCGCGCTCAGGATACGGCCAGAGACAAAGTCCGCAGATTTGCTAGAATCGGCGCTTCACTACCGAGGCGCCAGCCCCCTGTTTGCCGGGCTGCTGCTTGATACCTGGAGCGATGCCTACGGTGGCACTGGAAAGGTTTTCGATTGGTCTCTCATTCCCGCAGAAATCGCGCATCAGGCCGTTTTAAGTGGTGGCTTGAACGTGCAAAATGTGACTGACGCAGTGCGCCGGATACGCCCGCACGCCGTCGATGTCAGCAGTGGCATCGAGGCGAGCAAGGGCGTAAAGGACTCGGCGCTGATGCAGGCATTCGCGAATGCCGTGCGCGCCGGCGACAGCCAGTAAAAATTTCTGAGGAAAGACACCATGGATCACCATCCCGCGCATGTGGGCGCTTATGATTTTCCCGATGCCTCTGGCCACTTTGGCCCCTACGGCGGCAGCTTCGTCTCCGAGACACTGACCTATGCTCTCGAAGAGCTCAAGGCAGCGTACGAGCACTACCAAAATGACCCCGAGTTCCTGCGCGAATTTCATGACGAGCTGAAGTACTTTGTCGGCCGTCCCAGCCCTATCTATCACGCCAAGCGCTGGTCTTCCGAGACCGGCGGTGCGCAGATTTTTTTCAAGCGCGAAGATCTCAACCATACGGGCGCGCACAAGATCAACAACGTGATCGGACAAGCGCTGCTCGCCAAGCGCATGGGCAAGCCGCGCGTGATCGCAGAAACCGGCGCCGGTCAGCATGGGGTGGCTACCGCGACCATCTGCGCACGCTTCGGTCTGGAGTGCGTGGTCTACATGGGCAGCGAAGATGTGAAGCGTCAGGTACAGAACGTGTACCGGATGCAGCTGCTGGGTGCGACCGTGGTGCCGGTCGAGTCCGGTTCCAAGACACTTAAGGATGCGCTGAACGAAGCGATGCGCGACTGGGTGACGAATGTTGAAAACACTTTCTACATCATTGGTACCGTGGCGGGCCCGCATCCGTACCCGATGATGGTGCGTGATTTTCAGTCCGTGATCGGCAAGGAGTGCATTGATCAAATGCCAGAGCTGACGGGTCGTCAGCCCGATTACGTGCTCGCCTGCATCGGTGGCGGCTCGAATGCGATGGGTATCTTTCATCCTTACATCAACTACCCGGAAGTCAAACTGATCGGTGTCGAGGCAGCGGGCGAGGGCGTCTCGACCGGCAAGCATTCGGCATCACTGGGCGGCGGTATTCCCGGCGTGTTACACGGTAATCGCACTTATCTGCTGCAAGATGAAAATGGACAGATCATGGAGACGCATTCCGTGTCGGCCGGCCTTGATTATCCCGGTGTCGGCCCCGAGCACGCATGGCTCAAGGATTCGCATCGTGCCGACTATGTGAGCGTCACCGATGCTGAGGCCATCCAGGCTTTCCATCATTGCTGCCGCATTGAAGGCATCATTCCTGCGCTCGAGTCCAGCCATGCGATTGCCTATGCTGTGACGCTCGCAAGGACGCTGCCGAAAGATAAAACTATTTTGGTGAACCTGTCCGGTCGTGGTGACAAGGACATGCATACCGTTCAGGAATACGACAAAGAACACGCAGCGCCGAAACACTAAGGTCAGATCATCATGTCCAGAATCCAGAAAACTTTCGCTGACCTGCAGTCAAAAAAGAAAAAAGCCTTGATCACCTTCATCACGGCCGGTGATCCCGCGCCCGAGCTGACGGTGCCGCTGTTGCATGCGCTGGTTGAGAGTGGCGCCGACATCCTCGAGCTGGGCGTGCCGTTTTCAGATCCGATGGCCGAAGGCCCTGTGATCCAGCGTGCGAATGAGCGTGCACTGAAATTCAATGTCGGCATGCATGATGTGCTTGGCTATGTGCGCGAATTCCGCAAGACTGATCAGCATACGCCGGTGGTGTTGATGGGTTATGCGAATCCCATCGAGCGCATGGGCGTCGATCGTTTTGTGACCGAGTCCAAGGCGGCGGGTGCCGATGGTGCGATCGTGGTCGATTACCCACCGGAAGAAGCCTCCGAGTTCGCGCAGAAACTCAAGGCGCAGGACATGGATCTGATCTTCTTGCTCGCGCCCACCTCCACCGAGCAGCGTATCAAGCAAGTTGCGCAGATCAGCAGTGGCTTCTCCTACTACGTGTCGCTGCGCGGCGTGACCGGCGCAGGGCATATCGACACTGCTGAAGTTGCCAGCCGTCTGGAGGCCATTCGCGAGCATGTGAAACTGCCGATCGGCGTGGGCTTCGGCATCCGCGACGGTGCGACGGCAAAGGCCGTGGCCTCGGTGTCGGATGCGGTGGTGATCGGCAGCCGCATCATTCAGGAACTGGAGAACACGCCGAAGGACAAGGCCGTTGCGGCCGTCAGCGATTTTCTGTCCGGCATTCGAGCAGCCATTGACGAAGTGCCCGCCTGAGCCTCTCCCTTGACTAAGCGTTACTACCTCGGCAACTTGATTGCCAAGGTAGCAGCGCCCCGCCCGACGCGGTTAAAATACGCGCCTACGCGGCCATCAGCCGCCCGACCGAAAGAGAGCCCCCATGAGCTGGCTAGAAAAACTTCTCCCGCCCCGCATTCAGCGCTCTGACGCTTCCACCCGCCGATCGGTGCCCGAGGGGCTGTGGGTCAAGTGCCCCTCTTGCGAGTCAGTGCTCTACCGTACCGACCTTGAATCCAATCAGCAGGTGTGCCCCAAGTGTGACCATCACATGCGCATCCGTGGGCGTGACCGCCTCGATGCCCTGCTGGATCAGGAGGGCCGCTATGAGATCGGACAAGAGGTACTGCCGGTCGATACGCTGAAGTTCAAGGATTCCAAGAAATACCCCGAGCGCCTGAAGTCGGCTCTCGACGCGACCGGTGAGACGGATGCCTTGATCGTGATGGGCGGTGCGATCATGTCGCTCCCCGTGGTCGTCGCCTGTTTCGAATTTGAATTCATGGGCGGCTCCATGGGCGCGGTGGTGGGTGAGCGTTTCGCGCGCGGCGCGCAGACGGCGCTGGAGCAAAAAGTACCTTTTATTTGCATCACCGCCACCGGCGGTGCACGCATGCAAGAAGGTCTGCTGTCGCTGATGCAGATGGCCAAGACCACGGCGATGCTGACCAAATTATCCGAGAAGAAGCTGCCGTTCATTTCTGTGCTGACCGATCCCACCATGGGCGGTGTGTCGGCCTCGTTCGCGTTCATGGGCGATGTGGTGATTGCCGAGCCGAAGGCACTGATCGGATTTGCGGGCCCGCGCGTGATCGAGAACACCGTCCGCGAGAAGCTGCCTGAAGGTTTCCAACGTTCAGAGTTCATTTTGCAAAAAGGTGCGATCGACATGATCGTTGACCGTCGCAAAATGCGCGAAGAGATCGCGCAGCTGCTGGCGCTGTTGCAGAACCAGTCGCCGGAAGTGCTGGCCTGAGTTTTTTGACGTCCAATGTAAAGACACTGGATCCCGGCCTATGCCGGGATGACCGTGTGATGGCCTGACTTATTTTCTATCCTCATTCCGGCGCGGGCCGGAATCCAGCGACTTCCGCACATTCTCTCTCCATGCCACTCTCCCTGACCGACTGGCTGGCCCGTCTCGAATCGCTGCATCCGAAAGCGATCGACATGGGCCTCGAACGCGTTGCCAGCGTCGCACACATGCTGGGCCTGCACTTCGACTGCCCGGTGATCACGGTGGGCGGTACCAATGGCAAAGGTTCGACCTGCGCGATGCTGGAATCGATACTGCTGCAAGGTGGCTACCGGGTCGGGCTCTACTCTTCGCCCCACCTGCTGCATTTCAATGAGCGCGCGCGCCTCAATGGCGACATGGCCACCGATGCGATGCTCTGCGAGTGCTTTGAACAGGTCGAGTCGGTGCGCGGCGATGTGTCGCTGACGTATTTCGAATTCACCACGCTGGCGATACTCAAGTGCTTTTCCGATGCCGGTCTGGATGCCGTGATACTCGAAGTCGGGCTGGGCGGTCGCCTGGATGCGGTGAATATTGTTGATGCCGATGTCGCGATCATCACCAGTGTCGATCTTGATCACATGGAGTATCTGGGTGACACGCGCGAAAAGATAGGCTTCGAGAAGGCCGGCATCTTCCGGCCCGGCCGCACGGCGATCTGCAGCGACCCTCAGCCGCCAGAGTCTCTGGTTGCCCACGCGAATGCCACTGGCGCTGATCTCTGGCTGTTCGGACGAGACTTCAATTACTCAGGCGACCGTCAGCAGTGGAATTACGGCGGCCGCAGCCTGCGGCGCAATGCGCTTGCGTATCCGAGCTTGCGGGGCGCGAATCAATTGCTGAACGCCAGTGCCGCGCTCGCCGCCTTGGAGGCGCTGCGTGATCGTCTGCCACTTGGCGCGCAAGAGGTCCGAAGCGGGCTAGTGATGGTCGAACTTCCGGCACGTTTTCAAGTGCTGCCGGGGCGGCCGGCAGTGATACTCGATGTCGCTCACAACCCGCACGCAGCAGCCACGCTCGCTCAGAATCTCGACAACATGGGTTTTCATCCTTACACCTTCGCGGTCTTCGGCGCGATGGCTGACAAAGACATTCCAGGAGTCGTGGCTCAGTTAAAAGATCGTATCGATCACTGGTGCCTGACTGACCTGCCACTGCCGCGTGCCGCCAGTGCAGAATCTCTGGCGCAACAACTGCGCTTGGCGGGGTTCAAGGAAAGCTCCGAACCCGGGGCAGAGCGCACGCTGACCTGCTTCACGACGCCGGAGCAGGCATTCAACGATGCCAAGAATCGTGCCGGTGAGAATGATAGAATTGTGGTCTTCGGATCCTTTATTACGGTTGCCGGTGTGATGGCGGCAAGATCCTCTGGCTGAGCTGATCGGCGCCCCGTTTTTTGGCAATCACACAACGCATACAACGCGATTTATGGGCTTGTTCTCGTTTCTCAACAAAAGCAAGCAGGACCCCGACGACGATATCGATGCTCCGGTCAAGCCGCGCCGTCGTGCGAGGGCTCAGCAAGAAGAACCCATCGATCCCATGCTTCCCGAGAAGAAGCGCGCCCGCCGGCGCCTGATCGGCGCCACCGCACTGGTGCTGGCGGCCGTGATTGGCTTGCCCATGATTTTCGATTCCGAGCCCAAGCCGCTGACGGACGATATCGCGATACAAATTCCCTCGCGCGACAAAGCCGCTACCCCGGTCACTGCGGGCACTGCGCCGCTGGACTCCGAGGCTCCCCGGCTACCATCAGTGGTCAAGGCTGAGCCGTCATCGCAGGAAAAGCTACCTGTCGCCGAAGCCGTCAAACCCGTGCCTGAGAAGCCAGCCGATAAGTCGGCGGACAAAGCAGCAGACAAAGCGCACAACAAGTCGGCCGAACATGCCTCTGCCGAGAAGAGCGATCCTGCTGCTGAAAAATCCAAGTCATCTCGTTTCATTCTTCAGGTGGCTGCGGTAGCCACCAAGGTCAAGGCCGATGAATTGCAGAACCGGCTGAAGCAAGCCGGCATCAAATCCTATTCGCAAAAAACCAGTACCAAAGAGGGCGAGCGCTACCGCATCCGTGTTGGTCCGTTTGGCAGCCGCGAAGAGGCTGACAAGATGCGCGCCCGTCTGTTGAAGATGGGTCTGTCTGCTACTGTGCAGCCTGTATGAGTTTTCTCCGGTAAGCACGCCGGGTCTGTTCTTGAAGGAGTCCACCATGTGTGGCATCGTTGGCGTCGTTTCGCATAGCCCGGTTAATCAGATCATTTATGATGCATTGCTGCTCTTGCAGCATCGCGGTCAAGATGCGGCTGGCATTGCCACCAGCCACGGTAATGCCTTCAGCATGCACAAAGCGAATGGTCTTGTTCGTGATGTCTTCCGTACCCGGAACATGCGCTCGCTACCCGGCAACTCCGGTATCGGGCAGTGCCGCTACCCAACGGCAGGCTCCCAGAGTGAAGAAGAAGCGCAGCCCTTTTATGTGAATGCACCTTTTGGTATCACGCTCGCGCACAACGGCAACCTGACCAATGCCGAGTCGCTGAAGATCGAGATGTTCAAGAATGACCGGCGTCATATCAATACAGACTCTGACTCTGAAGTCTTGCTGAATGTGCTCGCGCACGAAATCCAGGAAGTCACGACCGGGCTCTCACTCGACCCCTCCATGCTGTTCAAGGCCGTAGCCACGCTGCACAAGCGCGTGCGCGGCTCCTATGCGGTGGTCACCCAGATTGCAGGCTATGGCCTGCTGGCCTTCCGCGATCCTTTCGGCATACGCCCACTATGCATAGGTTTCAATGACACGGATCGTGGCCCGGAATACCTGATTGCCAGCGAATCCGTGGCGTTGGAAGGGCTGGGCTTTCATTTCCTGCGCGACGTGATGCCGGGCGAGGCCATCTTCATCGACAACGATGGCAAGCTATACAACCAGCAGTGCGCGGAAAACCCCACGTTGAATCCGTGCGCATTCGAGTTTGTCTATCTCGCACGTCCTGATTCCGTGATTGACGGCGCATCAGTGTATGCAACGCGTCTGCGTATGGGCGAGCATCTGGCCGAAAAAATACGAAAGCAGTTTGCCGACGGCGACATCGATGTGGTCATGCCAATTCCAGATTCGTCCCGTCCGGCGGCGATGCAGCTGGCGCTCAAGCTCAACCTCAACTATCGGGAAGGCTTCATCAAAAACCGCTACATTGGCCGCACCTTCATCATGCCGGGACAGGGCGTACGCAAGAAATCCGTGCGCCAGAAACTTAACGCGATAGGTTCGGAGTTCAAGGGCAAGAGTGTGCTGCTGGTTGATGATTCCATCGTGCGCGGCACCACCAGCCGGGAGATCGTGCAGATGGCGCGCGACTCTGGCGCCAAGCGCGTGATTTTCGCGTCAGCTGCGCCGCCCGTGAAATATCCTAACGTCTACGGGATTGATATGCCCACACGCAGCGAGCTGATCGCATATGGCAGAAGCGAAGAAGAAGTCTGCCGTGAGATCACCGCTGATGCGCTCGTCTATCAAGATATTGAGGCAATGAAGCGATCAATTACCGATGTCAACCCCTTGCTGAAACAGTTCGAAGCATCCTGCTTCGATGGCCATTACATCACCGGTGATATATCGCGCGATTATCTTGATCGTGTCGAATATGCACGCCAGCACCCGAAAGCCGTGATCGAGGACGCTGTACGCACTCAGCTGAACCTGAATCTCGCTCAGATCGAATAAGCGATCGGGCTGGGTCGATTAATCCATGAACAATAGTAAAAAATTCGGCTTTACCACGACGATACTTCACAGCGATCGCCAAAAGCCTATCGAGCACGGCTCGCTGCACAAGCCGATTCATACGGCGGTCGCCTACGGCTATCGCGATGCGCGCGAGCTGGCCGAGGTTTTTCAGGGCAAGAAGCCCGGATATCGCTACGGTCGTCAGGGCAATCCCACGGTCAGCGCACTCGAAGAGAAGATCACGCGCATGGAAGACGGTATGGCGACGCTATGCTTCTCTACCGGCATGGCGGCGATCGGCGCGGTGGTGCAGGCGCTGCTGCGCGCCGGTGATCATGTGGTGTCATCCTCCTTTTTATTTGGTAACACCAACAGCCTGTGGCAGACGGTCAACCTGCAAGGCATGCCGGTCAGTTTTGTCGACGCGACCGATGTGGCGAACGTCGAGAAGGTCATCACGCCAGCGACACGCATGGTGTTTGTCGAGACGATTGCCAATCCGCGCACGCAGATTGCTGATCTGGCTCGTATTGGCGAACTATGCCGCGAGCGCGGCATTCTGTACGTCGTCGACAATACGATGACCTCGCCATACCTTTTCCGACCCAAGCACGTGGGCGCTAGCCTGGTGCTCAATGCGCTGACCAAATCGATCGGCGGTCATGGCAATGCGCTGGGGGGCAGCTTGACTGACACAGGCCTGTTCGACTGGGCCCGCTATCCCAATATCGCAGAGAACTACAAACGCTTCGCGCCTGCGCAGTGGGGCATGGCGCAGTTACGTGCAAAGGCCTTGCGCGATTTCGGCGGTGCCTTGGGCCCCGAGGCTGCGCATCATCTGGCCGTCGGTTCAGAGACGATGGCGTTGCGCATCGAACGCGAATCGTCGAGTGCGTTGGCACTGGCAAACATGCTGGACGCGGATGAGCGGGTTGCAGCGGTCTACTATCCCGGTCTGCCCCTCCACCCGCAGCACTCGCTGGCGACGGAGCTGTTTCGTGCGTACGGTGGCTTGTTGAGCTTCGAGCTGAAACCCGGTGTTGATTGCTTTGATTATCTGAATCGCCTCCAACTCGCCATCCCTGCCAGTAATCTCGGGGATACCCGCACACTGGTGATTCCGGTGGCGCACACGATTTATCACGAGATGGGGCCCGAGCGCCGCGCCAGCATGGGCATTTCAGAGTCACTGATTCGCGTGTCGGTCGGCATCGAAGACACCGATGATCTGCTGAATGATTTCAGGCAGGCGCTGGATCAGTAGTTTTTCAAGCAGACACTCAAGGCCCCAGTGTCCGGGCTGCTTGCCGGCTCAGCCAGCTGACGCCTTCGGGCATCCGGAACCCGCGCAACCGTTCCAGCAGCGCCAAGGGCTCGTTTTCATTGATCAGCAGATGCCTGTGCTCGGCGCGCAGAAAGCCTTCCTGCTCCAACTGTGACAAGAAGGCGATCAATGGGTCGTAAAAGCCGTTCACATTCAAGAGACCGACGGGTTTTTCATGAAAGCCGAGCTGAGCCCAGGTCATTGCCTCGAATAATTCTTCCAGCGTGCCTAGGCCACCTGGCATCGCGATGAAGCCGTTCGCGTGCTCGGCCATCAGTGCTTTTCGCTCATGCATGTCTTTCACGACCAGCAGTCGTGTCAGCCGGTTATGACCGACTTCGGTATCCATCAGCGCTTTGGGTATGACGCCGGTGACCTCGCCTCCGGCTTCCAGCACGGCATCGGCGATGATGCCCATCAGACCCACATGACCGCCGCCGTAGACCAGCGCGAGTGTTTGTTGGGCCATCTCGCGCCCCAGCGCTCGCGCGGCCTCGGCGTACAAGGGATCATGTCCGGGAGAGGCGCCGCAGTAGACGCAGACTGAGCGAAATGGAGCTGTCATGGCAAAGTGGGTGATAGATCAGGGCCCCGATCATAGCGGAGTGAGGGCGGATCTCCCGGCCAGACGCTGACGATCCTCGGAATCCATGCCAGGCAGACGGTTTTTTCCCTGCAGGCATCAGGCTCACTTAGTTCGTTGCCATAAAAACAAATGCATGCGACACACGTTCTGGTGCCGTATAATCCGGACAATTCCAAACCGTGCGGCCTTCATCGCAACCGATGAGTACAGAACCCAAGCTCTCGTTCAAGCAGCAGCAATTGATTGTGCGTGAGAACGCCATCGTTGATGCGACCAATAATTTGCTCGCGAAAAAAGGCTTCGACCTGATGACCATGGATGAGGTCGCGGCCGAAGTCGGTATTGCCAAGGCCAGCCTCTACAAGCATTTCCCTTCCAAAGAAGCACTCGCTGCCGCGGCAATGATCCGCTTGCTGGAGAACACCCTTGCCTTTGTTCGCGGACTCGCTTCTGATCAGCCCGCCCTCGGACAGCTCAAGAGCATATTGCAGTGGGCGCTGGAGATTCGCATGAAGGGCGGTCTGCCAACCTTGCCCGCGGAGAACACCAGCCTGCGCGATGCGCTGCTGAACAACACCCGATATATCAGCCGCTTGATGGATCTCAATGAGCTGATGGGCCAGTTGATCGAAAAGGCAAAATCAGAAGGGTCGATCCGCCAAGACTTGCCGACCGAGGTCGTGCTGTTTACTGTCTATGCGCGCTCCTGCGATCCCACGCTGGATTACCTGCGCATGGGCGACCAATACACGGACGATCAGGTCATTCACTTCCTGCTGACAACCTGCTTCGACGGGTTGCACTGATTTCCTGCATCACCCGGTCCAGTACCCGCGCGTCAAAACCCAGTGCGACGTGTCCCACGCCTTCCACCCCGATATTCTTTGCTCCGTCGAGTTCCGCCGAGGATTGCGGCATCACGATGTTGTCATGGCGTGACCATAGGCTGACGAACAGCGATCGTACTGAGCTATCTTCCGACGCCGAGAGTGCCGAGAGCCAGTGGCGTTCCTCGCTGTTCCAGGCACTGACCGGCAGCATCTGGCGGGCATTGATGCCGATACCGTACCCTGCAAGCAAGCTGCCCGCGTGCGGCGTGCCCAGCGTGATCACTCTCGCTACCCGCTGATGACCATAACGCCTCAGCCATGCGCGTGCCGCAAGACCCCCCATGCTGTGACAAACCACGACGACCGATGATGCGTGGTTCGCCTCAAGCAGGCCTTTGGCCGCTTCCTCAATGCGATCTGCATAGCTCTCGATATTGCCCAGTACAGGCTCGAGATCGATCGCGCCATGGCTAATGCGATCTGCCGAGAGCCGCCGGTGCAGTCGCTGCCAAAAGCCGCTATTTGCTCCGTAACCGTGCAGCAGCACGACCGGGTAACTGAAGTCCCCGTCGAAGTGGCAGTGGTAGGGACGCGCGAACGGAAACAGCCGGAACCAGCAGAGCATGCTGAAGCCGAATTCTCTCAGCATCATCAATGCCATCGCGAGCACACGAAGCCGATGACCATCCGCGCAGGGCTGACGCAGTGCACCCGACAGAAAAAAATTCTGGAAGATGATGCTGGCACGTACCAGCATCAGTATCACCGCCGATACGGCCAGGGCCAGCGACCAGCTACTCAACGCCTGAAATTGTTTGAGCAGAGCGGCGATGAAGACCAGCGTCAGCAGCTGGAAAAGGATCATGACGCGCGTGAGGTGAGCGATCATGTCGGCCGACGGGGTTCAGTCCTTGTCCGTTGCCGCAAGAACGGATGCTGCGCTGGCGTCAGCTTTTTGAGTGCGTGGCACCAGCGCGATGCGCGTGCGTGCGATCCGGTCATGCAAAAACTGGCGGTCGGCATCGAGGAGTGAACTCAGCGCCCACAGCACCACATTCGCCACCGGTAGCAGGACCAGCATCCAGCCTTGTGCACCGATCAGCTTGGCCACGGCCAGCCCGGGCAGGAACCAGAGCCAGCAGAGCGCATACCGAGTGACGGCGCGCTTCCAGGACAGCGGCATGCCTTGGCAATCGAGCACTCGCAAGTCCCAGGTCTTCATTGCCAGCGTCTGCCCACCATGGGTCCAGAACCAGCAGAAATAGAGCCCCAGCACCACGAACAACCAGTCCTGGAGCGCATCGCGCAGATACAGTGCGTGACGTTGCTGCAGCAGCGTGGAGAACAACCAGGTGGCAATGAACAGCACGCCGAACAGCAGCATGGCTTCATAGACCATGCAGAGCAGACGGTTCTTGAGAGGGGCGGGTGGCAGTGTATGCGGGGCAGTGTCGGTCACGGCAAAGTCCATCGTGATCCGCGCGACAGCGCGCGGCCCGGCATTGTACTGCGCCCCCGTCGTGTGCTCGGCCGCAGGGAAAATTGATATTCTTTTTACAATCTTGAGATGTCGGCGTGTCGGGTAAAACTATTGATTTCAAAGGCTTTTTCCAAGATTTTCCTTGACCTTGGTGCTGCGACGCAGTAACGTATCGTTCCCCTCGCCACCGCGAGGGGTATTTTTTAGCGTGTGCCGGAAGTACATGATGCTTTCGGTTTCCACGTTCTTTCGATGTGAAAGCAGTTTGCTCTAACCCACGCCACAAGCGTGAGGCACCGATCGCACAAGCACGATACCAGGCTGAACGAGTCGCGTTGAGCGTCGTTTTGAAATGCACCGGAGTGTGCATGAAGGATCGACGTGACCGCACAAAAAAGGAATGCCTGTCACGTACTGATGCAAGCGCTGCCGTCAGGAGAGAGCATCCGTTCAATTTCCAATGGACCTTGAAAGGACTTTGTAATGACCTCCGAAATCACCGGCGCCGATATCGTCGTGCGCTGTCTCGCCGAAGAGGGCGTCGAACATGTGTTCGGCTATCCTGGCGGCGCAGTTCTCTACATTTACGACGCGATTTTCAAGCAGGACAAATTCCAGCACGTGCTGGTTCGCCATGAGCAGGCGGCCATTCATGCGGCAGATGCGTACTCCCGCAGTTCCAACAAAGTTGGTGTTGCGCTCGTGACCTCGGGCCCCGGCGTGACCAATGCCGTCACTGGTCTGGCGACAGCACACATGGATTCCATTCCGATGGTCGTCATCACCGGACAGGTCCCGACCCACGCTATCGGTCAGGATGCATTCCAGGAATGCGACACCGTCGGCATTACCCGACCCTGCGTCAAGCACAACTTTCTCGTCAAGGACGTGAAAGACCTGGCCTCGGTCATGAAGAAAGCTTTCTATATCGCGCAGACCGGCCGTCCCGGCCCGGTGCTGGTCGATATTCCCAAAGACATCACGATTGCCAAGGCGAGCTTCGACTATCCGAAAGAGGTCGACATGCGCTCGTACAAGCCGGCAGAAAAAGGCCATGCAGGCCAGATCCGCAAGGCCGTGCAACTGCTGCTATCGGCCGAGCGTCCGATGATCTACACCGGCGGTGGTGTCATTCTTGCCGATGCTGCACCCGAAGTAAACCAGCTGGTCGACAAGCTTGGCTATCCGTGTACGAACACGCTGATGGGTTTGGGTGGCTATCGTGCGTCGAGCGACAAGTTTGTTGGCATGCTCGGCATGCACGGCACCTATGAAGCCAACATGGCGATGCAACACTGCGATGTGCTGATCGCGATCGGCGCTCGTTTCGATGATCGCGTGATCGGTAATCCCAAGCATTTCGGCACAGTGCCGCGCAAGATCATCCATATCGATATCGATCCGTCGTCGATCTCCAAGCGCGTGAAGGTCGACATTCCTATTGTCGGCAATGTCAGAGATGTGCTGACCGAAGTGCTGGCCCAGATCGACGCCTCAGAAACCAAGCCGAATGCAAAAGCCATCGACGCCTGGTGGAAGCAGATTGGCGAGTGGCGTGGCCGCGACTGCCTGAAGTATCCGTCCTCTGACGAGGTCATCAAGCCCCAGGCAGTGGTCGAGAAGCTCTGGGAGATCACCAAAGGCGATGCCTTCATTACCTCGGACGTCGGCCAGCACCAGATGTGGGCTGCGCAGTACTACGGCTTTGACAAGCCGCGCCGCTGGATCAATTCCGGTGGCCTGGGCACCATGGGCGTGGGCCTGCCGTATGCGATGGGCGTGCAGATGGCGAATCCCGGCGCTGAAGTCGCTTGTATAACGGGTGAAGCCTCGATTCAAATGTGTATTCAAGAGCTGGCGACCTGCAAGCAGTACCACCTGACGCCGAAGATCATCCTGCTGAACAATCGCTATCTCGGCATGGTGCGACAGTGGCAGCAGATCGATTATGGCTCGCGCTACTCTGAGTCGTACATGGACTCGCTGCCGGATTTCGACAAGCTGGTCGAATCCTTCGGACACGTCGGCATGACGATCACCAAGCCGGGGGATGTCGATGGTTCGATGCGCGATGCTTTTGCCATGAAGGACAAGCTGGTCTTCATGAATTTCGTTACTGACCGCGATGAAAACGTCTGGCCGATGGTCAAGGCGGGCAAGGGCTTGACCGAAATGCTGCTTGGCTCGGAGGACCTGTAATGCGACACATTATCTCTGCATTGCTGGAAAACGAAGCCGGCGCATTGTCCCGCGTCGTAGGCTTGTTCTCTGCCCGAGGCTACAACATCGAGACACTGACCGTCGCGCCGACCGAAGACCCGACACTGTCACGGATGACCATCGCCACCAGTGGCTCCGACGATGTCATCGAGCAGATCACCAAGCACCTGAACCGACTGATCGAAGTCGTCAAGGTGGTCGATCTGACCGAGGGCGCGCACATCGAGCGCGAACTGATGCTGATCAAGGTGCGCGCGGTCGGCAAGGAGCGTGAAGAAATGAAGCGCACCACAGATATTTTCCGTGGCCGCATCATCGATGTCACCGAAAAGACCTACACCATCGAGCTGACCGGTAACAAATCCAAGCTCGATGCGTTCATCGATGCCATTGACCGTACCGCCATTCTCGAGACCGTTCGCACCGGCGGCTCTGGTATCGGCAGGGGTGAGCGCATCCTGAAGGTCTGAGGTCAAGCTCACCGATAACGAAAAACCTACCTTTCCATTTTTACATAACAGGAAAATCATGAAAGTTTTCTACGACAAAGACTGCGACCTGTCCCTCATCAAGGGTAAGACTATCGCCATCATTGGTTACGGCTCGCAAGGTCATGCACATGCACAGAATCTCTCCGAATCCGGCTGCAAAGTGACCGTCGGTCTGCGCAAAGGCGGCACTTCTTGGGCCAAGGTAGAGAAAGCCGGCCTCAAGGTCGCTGAGGTAAATGACGCTGTGAAGGGCGCTGACGTCATCATGATCCTGCTACCTGACGAGAACATCGCGCAGGTGTACAAAGAGAATGTTGAGCCGCATGCAAAGCAGGGCGCAGTGCTCGCATTCGCGCATGGCTTTAACGTGCATTACGGGCAAGTTGTGCCGCGCGCTGACCTCGACGTCATCATGGTCGCGCCGAAAGCACCCGGTCATACCGTGCGTTCGACCTACACCCAGGGCGGTGGCGTCCCTCACCTTGTGGCCGTGTATCAGGATAAATCCGGTCACGCCCGCGATATCGCGTTGTCGTATGCCATGGCCAACGGCGGCGGTCGTGCCGGTATCATCGAGACGAACTTCCGCGAAGAGACCGAGACCGACCTGTTCGGCGAGCAGGTCGTGCTGTGTGGCGGCACCGTCGAGCTGATCAAGGCCGGTTATGAGACCCTGGTCGAGGCAGGTTACGCACCCGAGATGGCTTACTTCGAGTGCCTCCATGAACTGAAGCTAATCGTCGACCTGATCTACGAAGGCGGCATCGCCAACATGAACTACTCGATCTCGAACAACGCGGAGTACGGAGAATATGTTACCGGCCCGCGCATCATCACTGAAGAATCCAAGAAGGCAATGCGCGAGTGCCTGAAAGATATTCAGACTGGCGAATATGCGAAGAGCTTTATTCTCGAGAACAAGGCGAATGCGCCGACCCTGATGTCGCGTCGTCGATTGAATGCCGAGCATTCAATCGAAATCGTGGGCGCCAAGCTGCGTGCGATGATGCCGTGGATCGCCAAAAACAAGCTGGTGGATCAGTCCAAGAACTAAGCCGCTGCAAAGTTCAACCGGCATCATGCGGCGCGCGCGACAATGCGCGCACCGCGCTCGCCCTAAAAGCCATCCGCAGGGATGGCTTTTTTTACGGGCTCCCGTGCCGTGGATCGCCAAAAACAAGCTGGTGGATCAGTCCAAGAACTAAGCCGCTGCAAAGTTCAGCCGGCATCATGCGGCGCGCGCGACAATGCGCGCACCGCGCTCGCCTGAAAAAGCGTATCTAGCCAGCATTCCTTTGGTAAAAAATCCCTGTTACCAAAGATCGATCTTGAGAGAGAGGGTGGGCGATCCGACCATCTTGGGATCGATGATGCCTCGCTTGAGCTGTTCAGGATCGAGTTCTATCGTCACTACGCCCTTTGCCGAGTGATCTGTAGCACTTGCGGGTGTGTTTCTCGATAACTGCGGATTAATACTTACAAATTCCTGATTGCTGTCGCTATCCATGATGCCAATATGTTTCATGTAATTGGTGTACGTCACGCGAATCTTTCCGTCATCAGTATGCTGCAGATCTATCCAGAAGTCTGAGCCGGCGCTGGGAATTTTATCCTCTCCGTCGGTGCTCAAGATGGAAAAAAAATCCTGACCACTCCCAAGGGCAGTGCTCATCGCACTGAGGATGCCGTTGCCACCGGCTTGGAACAATACGTGGCTCAGTGTTTTCCTTACCTCTGTATCAGGAGCAAACTTCTCTAACTCAGACCGGGCTCGCGCCGAATCGGTGACTACGATGGTACCTTTCTCGCCTCCGCCAAAGTTAAATTTTTCACGTCCTACATCACGTAGAAACAAGTCCGAGAGTCCGGTGGTTTCATCAACAAGATGTTTCGCAAAGCTATCATTTAGAAACGTCATGAGGTCATTCCCGAATTTTTCGGTCGCCTTCAATTCGCGTGAGCCATCGGGCATGGTTTTCCATGTGTGCTCATCGTTCCAGCCGGCGGGCAAGAGTCGTGCCAGCGTTTCGTATTTATAGCTATCCAGTGACAACGTAATTTGCTTTAACGCTTCATCTCGATTTGCAGGAAGCTCGCCTTGTATTTCCCCTGCTTGCAGTGAGATTGCTTTGGCATCTTTAAACGATTTTTTGTTTTCTACCATCAGCTTTGCTATTTCCGTCAACTGAGCGCCAGAGAATGAGTTCATTCCATCGCTGTTTTTTAGCTTGGCTGCCTGCTTTGCGATGGCATATGCAGTTCTGAAGCTCACCTGATACGTCAGCATCAGCGCGACCTCAGTTCGTGCATCCTTGATTTGTATGGGTTTGTCGTTGATGGTGTGGCGTTCAACGCTTGTTTTTAGCTCTTTCGCTTTTGATAGTGTCAAATTGTGATGAACTCTCAGAAATGCCAGAGGGAGAAGGTCTTTCTCAGGAAGCTGTGTTGTGTTTTTCATCTTTCCCGCAAGCTTCAGAATGTCCATTGATTCATCGATGTTGATGTTGTAGATGGTCATCAGATGCCCAAGGGTTTTTGCCATACCTTCGGCATAGTTTTTGTCCCTGCCCATTTCTTTGTGCAAGTAATCAGTCAAGCCCTTTTCTAACAGGGCGTCAAAAGGTTGGCCGCCGCTACTGTGCGGCCGTAGATACGGGAGAATTTTGCTGTTTTCCGGATTCTCAAGGAAAGCGATGCTTTCTATTGATTCAGCCAGTTGCTCGTTTTTGAGTTTGAGAGCATCTAATCCCCTTGCAAGCGCACTGTGGGCTGAGGTGGAGGTCTGTGTCGTTTTTGATTTCTTTATGTCGGCTAACAGCCGTCCCAAATCATTTTTATCTTGAGAACTCAGTGTTTTTCCAGTGATGTGGCTTATTTCGTTTTCAAATTTTTTTACCAATGCATCATGAGCCATTTGGCTCCAATCGGTCTTGACCTGAGAGTTGCCTAGCCCGGCGCTGAGTGAACGACCGATCCGCTCGAACAGCATCGTGGCTTCACTTGCGACAATGATATCGTTCGTATCGGTGACGCGGATTGAGTCAGGGTTGTTTTGCGCCGACAGGTAGACCTCTAGCGATCTCATGGCTGAATAAGTAATGTTATTCGCACTCATGAACTATCCCTCTCTATTAGTATTTCCACGTGCTTGATCGGTATGGCGTGCCAGCGCAGGGCTCGCGGGATGATGAGGCCGGTTACTGCTGGCCGGTTGGCAGCCTAGGTTTTGTTGCAGACGCCCATGCCTTTTCCCGAACTCATCCGAGTTTCAATTTGTTAACGATTTGGTCTATTTGCGCTGGACTCTGTTCCTGCGGAGGCACAGTGACTTTGCGTAGGGCCTGCACTAGCTCCATCAGCCCCAAAAAGCCGCATTCCGTCTGGCGCGAGTACAATCCTGTCGTTTTAGGAATCTGGAGCTGTCTTGAACCACTATCCTCATCCCGTCATTGCCCGCGAGGGCTGGCCCTTCCTCGGCATCGCAGTAGTGGCCGCGCTGATTGCCACCCACTTCCTCGGCGGCTGGTCTTGGCCGTTCTGGGTCATCGCCATTTTCGTGCTGCAATTTTTCCGCGATCCGCCACGCACCATCCCGCAAGATGCGAATGCCGTGCTGTCGCCGGCCGATGGCCGTATCGTGGTCGTCGAGAAAGCGCATGACCCCTATGCGAACCGCGAAGCGCTAAAAATCAGCGTGTTCATGAACGTGTTCAATGTGCATTCGAACCGCTCGCCGGTGGATGGCAGAATTGACAAGGTCGAGTATTTCCCCGGTAAATTCGTGAACGCCGATCTGGACAAAGCCTCGACCGAGAACGAGCGCAATGCGGTCGTGATGACAGCGGCCAACGGTCAGACCATTACCTTTGTTCAGGTGGCGGGTCTGATCGCGCGCCGGATACTTTGCTATGTGAATGCTGGTGATTCCCTTGCGCGCGGTCAGCGCTACGGCTTCATCCGCTTCGGCTCGCGCGTTGATGTTTATCTGCCGCTGACGGCGCGGCCAAGGGTGACGGTGGGCGAGAAAGTGTCGGCCACTGAGACGATTCTTGCCGAGTTCTGATTCTGGCCACAGGTCGGGTCGATTACCATAATAGGCGTCATGCCACTTTTCAATCACCGTAAACACAAGGCCAAGGGCTCTCAAGCCAAAGGGCTGCGCTCGAACAAGTTCGCGTTTCGGCGATCGACCGATGCTGATGACGATGGTTCGGAACAAATGGCGCCGCGCAGCCGTGGTATCTATTTACTGCCGAACGCGTTTACGACTGCTGCGCTGTTCTGCGGCTTCTACGCGATCGTAATGGCCATGAATGGCCAGTTCTCGAATGCGGCGGTAGCTATTTTTGCGGCCATGGTGCTCGACGCCACGGATGGTCGGGTCGCGCGACTGACGAATACGCAGAGCGAGTTCGGTGCGCAATATGACAGTCTGTCGGACATGGTGTCGTTTGGCGCAGCCCCAGCGCTGATCGTTTATGAGTGGTCGTTGCGCGGTCTGGGCAAAATGGGCTGGCTGGCTGCCTTTGTTTACTGTGCCGGAGCAGCGCTGCGGCTGGCGCGTTTCAACACCAACATTGCGGTGGTGGATAAGCGGTTCTTTCAGGGGCTGCCCAGTCCGGCGGCGGCAGCGCTGGTGGCGGGCTTCATCTGGCTGGTGGATGATCTTCGTATTGCCGGCGCGGATTTCAGTTGGCTATCGTGGGCAATCACCGTCTATGCCGGGCTGACCATGGTCACCAACGTGCCGTTCTACAGCTTCAAGGATGTTAACTTCAAGAAGTCGGTGCCTTTCATCGCGATCTTCGTGATCGTGCTGATTTTTGTCGCGGTCTCCAGCGATCCGCCCAAGGTACTGTTCGGCTTGTTCGTGATTTACGGGCTGTCCGGCTACGGGGTGTTCTTCTGGCAGTGGTTCAAGGGGCGGCCGGTGTCCATCGTTCAGACCAGTGACGAGCCGCTGGAGAAATAATTACTGCTGCCGCTCGGGCTGGTGCTCTCACTCTCGAAGCAGATGCTTCAGTCTCCGGGCAAGACCAGTATCAAGATGCAGTTTGCCTGGTGCCGAGGGCGGGTTCGTCAGGACGTCGTCCCATCCCGCTTTGTGCTGAGCATATCTCTTCAGCATGCCAGTCCCAGCCCCCTTGCTTTGTCGAGCGCCGTCGTTACCAGGTCAACCCGTGTTCATCGACTTGAGGGAGGGTATGGGAACTCTCCATGTCGGCTTTGATACCAGATGACCGCGCAACCGAATCGTCCGGACGACGCCTATTAGCCCGATAGATTCCGCCGAGTTGCGCTTTTCGCCAAATCCCCTTATTCTTTGCCTCATGTCAAGCGCAGACCACAACACCGCTTACCTCCACGCCAGCAGCCCGACCGGTCTGCTGCTGTATCTACTGCGCTGACCGCGCAGACACCCTATTCCCCACAATTTGTGTTTTCCCCTCTCAGGCAAGAATAGCCCGGGCAGGCGAGAATATACGCTTATCCGGCATTAACCTCAGGAGCCCCAGATGGCCGACTCAAACAAGCTGATCATTTTCGACACCACATTGCGCGATGGCGAGCAGTCGCCCGGCGCCTCGATGACCAAGGATGAAAAAATCCGCATCGCGCGTCAGCTGGAGCGACTCAAGGTCGATGTGATCGAGGCCGGCTTCGCGGCGTCGTCGCCGGGAGATTTCGAGGCGATCAAGGCTATCGCTGGCATCGTGAAAGATTCAGTCGTCTGTTCGCTCTCGCGCGCCAACGACAAGGACATTTCCCGGGCGGCCGAGGCGTTGACAGCGGCGCCGCGCAAGCGGATTCACACGTTCATCGCGACCTCGCCACTCCACATGGAGAAAAAGCTTCGTATGTCCCCTGATCAGGTGTTCGAGCAGGCCAAGCTGGCGGTGCGCTATGCGCGGCAGTTCACCGATGATGTCGAATTCAGCCCTGAGGATGGCAGCCGCTCGGACGTGGATTTCCTGTGCCGCGTGCTGGAGGCGGTGATCAAAGAGGGCGCGACCACCATCAATCTCGCCGATACCGTCGGGTATGGCGTGCCTGAGTTGTACGGCCATCTGCTGCGGACACTGCGTGAGCGCATCCCCAATTCCGACAAGGCGATCTGGTCAGTGCACTGTCATAACGACCTCGGGATGGCGGTCGCCAACTCGTTGGCCGGCGTGATGATTGGCGGCGCGCGACAGGTCGAGTGCACGATCAACGGTCTGGGCGAGCGTGCGGGTAACACGGCGCTGGAGGAGATTGTGATGGCCTTGCGAACCCGCAAGGATCACTTCAAGCTGGAGGTGGGCATCGACACCGCGCAGATCGTCCCGACCTCAAAGCTGGTCTCGCAGATCACAGGCTTTGCGGTGCAGCCGAACAAGGCTGTGGTGGGCGCCAATGCGTTCGCGCATGCATCGGGCATTCATCAGGATGGCATTCTCAAGGCGCGCGACACCTACGAGATCATGCGCGCAGAAGATGTGGGCTGGACTGCCAACAAGATTGTGCTGGGTAAGCTCTCGGGCCGCAACGCATTCAAGCAGCGGCTTGAGGAGTTGGGTATTGCGCTCGATTCAGAGACTGAGATTAATGCCGCATTTGCACGTTTCAAGGAGCTGGCAGATCGCAAGTCAGAGATCTTCGATGAGGACATCATGGCACTGGTGTCGGATGAGCAGCAGTCGCACGAGCGAGAGCACTACAGTTTCGTCTCGCTGTCACAGCAATCCGAAACTGGCGAGAAACCTGCAGCAAAGATTACTTTCTCGGTTGAGGGCAAGGAAGTGACTTGCGAAGGGCAGGGTAATGGTCCGGTTGACGCGATCGTGAATGCCATCGAGACCGATGTGAAAAGCGGCGCTGAGTTATTGCTCTTTTCGGTGAACGCAATTACTACCGGCACCCAATCGCAGGGCGAGGTCACGATGCGCCTCTCGCGCAACGGACGCATCGTCAATGGCGTGGGAGCGGATCTGGATATCGTGGTCGCATCCGCGAAGGCTTATCTGTCGGCGCTGAACAAGCTGTATTCGAAGACGGAGAAATTGAATCCGCAGTTGTAACAACGCATGGTGTATCACGAGCGCTCCCGTGAAAGCCCATGTTGGGGTCGGCATCCCGGCGCAGGCCGGGATCCATCGTGGTGTATCCCCGGCGTGGAACTGAGAGCGCACCCGTAGTCTGTCATCCCGGCACAGGCCGGGATTCAGTGTCTATCAAGAGGCGCCCTCGGTCTTACTTGCCAGTTACTGAATTGTCAGCAGCCGGCTCTGTACCGCCTGCTTTTTCGGCAGCACCAGACTGAGCACGCCATTCTCCAGCTTCGCCACGGCGTTGGCGTCGTCGACTTCACCGGGTAATTCGATGCTGCGCGCGTATTTGCGCACAATGCGCTCAGCGTGCACGACTGTCTCACCCTCTTTGCGCTCAGTGTCGCGCCTGACCTCGGCCTCGAGGGTCACGCGCTGACCATCGACGCTGACCTTTAGATCGCTCTTGGCTACGCCGGGCAGGTCAGCATCGATCACATAGGCCTTGTCAGTCTCGGTGAGATCGAGCCGTGGGCTGAAAACGCTTGTGTCGCGTGCGCCCTCCGTGGCAGGAGCCAGAAAATCATCGAGCATAGTGTCGAGCAGATTGCCAAAAACAGTGGTCCGCAGGCTGCCGGGCAGGGGATAGCCGGCACGATTACGCAGAATCAGATTCATGATGTCCTCCTGGGGTGGTTGACTGGGCCGCCTCAGTCGGCCGCCCGATGCCCCTCAGATAGGGTGGTCAATGAGGATTTCAAGAGGCTCCGATATCCGCTGCGCGGGACGAAAAAATTATATTTATTGCAATTATTGGAGCCTTCAGGACCCGCTCGGGGTGCCATCTGAGTCCCTCTGATGTGCTCTGACTTGGGCGAGCGGGCGGTTTCGGCTATAATCGCGCATTGGTCTTTTGTGGCCAATTTTTTAATAGTTGTCACGGCTTTCGGGGTTGCGACTCCGCCTGCCGCATGTGAAAGGTAAGTAATCATGGCAGTTTCCAAAGAAGGCAAGGCCGCGGTCATTGCGGCAAACGCACGTGGTCAGAACGACACCGGCTCTCCTGAAGTTCAGGTTGCGCTGCTGACTGCGCGTATCAACGAACTCAATGGTCATTTCAAGGCCCACGCGAAGGATCATCACTCCCGTCGTGGCCTGATCATGATGGTCAACCGTCGCAAGAGCCTTCTGGCATATCTGAAGCGCAAAGACGCAGACCGTTATCGTGCACTGATCGAGAAACTGGGTCTGCGCAAGTAATCATTGCCACCCCGTTTTTAATTCGGATGCCTGTATCAGAAACCTGATGCGGGCATTTCGTCTTTTTGAAGTAATGCGAATGTGTCGTATCCCGTCGCATGGTTGAGTCGTGGGGACATGGCTATGTGTCCCGAAAAGGCGGCAATGTTGCTCCGCCTGTGGTGAGGTGAACGACAGCGCCTGAAAATCTGTCGGCAAAAATAGAAAGGAATTACCCAATGTTCAATAAAGTCACCAAGACCTTCCAGTATGGTCAGCACAAGGTCACGCTGGAAACCGGAGAGATCGCGCGTCAGGCGTCTGGCGCTGTGATGGTCTCTGTCGAAGACACTGTCATTCTCGCTACTGTTGTCGCCCGCAAGGAAGCCAAACCGGGCCAGGATTTTTTCCCGCTGACTGTTGATTACGTAGAAAAAACTTACGCCGCCGGCCGTATCCCCGGCGGTTTCTTCAAGCGCGAAGGTCGTCCTTCTGAAAAAGAGACGCTGACGTCGCGTCTGATTGATCGTCCGATTCGTCCGCTGTTCCCCGATGGCTACCTGAATGAGGTGCAGGTGATCATTCATGTGCTTTCGGTGAATCCTGAAATCGACCCCGATATTCCCTCCATGATCGGTGCGTCGGCCGCGCTCTGCGTGGCGGGTATTCCGTTTAATGGCCCGATCGGCGCAGCGCGCGTTGGTTACATCAATGGCCAGTATGTGCTGAACCCGAACGTGTCGCAGATGAAGGAATCGGCAATGGACTTGGTGGTCGCCGGTACCGAGGCCGCTGTGCTGATGGTCGAATCCGAGGCGCTGGAACTGCCGGAAGATGTGATGCTGGGCGCAGTGGTCTATGGCCATGAGCAGATGCGAGTCGTGATTGATGCGATCCATGACCTGGTGCGCGACGGCGGCAAGCCCGAAGTCCAGTGGACGGCGCCCGCAAAAAATGAAGCGCTGATCGCTCGCGTGACTCAGCTGGCAGAAGGCAAGCTGCGTGAAGCCTTCGCCACCAAAGAAAAGCAGGCGCGGACCGACAAGCTGCGCGCAGTGTCCTCCGAGGTCGCGGCTGCGCTCGAAGCCGAAGCAACGGCTGCCGGCACATCGGCGCCGGATTCTGCAGAGATTGGCGACATCTTGTTCAGCCTCGAATCGAAGATCGTGCGCTCGCAGATCCTTGACGGCGAACCTCGTATCGATGGTCGTGACACGCGCACCGTTCGTCCGATCACGATTCGCAGCAGCGTGCTCCCGCGTACACACGGTTCCGCGTTGTTCACGCGCGGTGAGACCCAGGCGCTGGTCGTGGCCACGCTGGGCACCGCACGCGACGAGCAAAAGATCGATGCGCTGACCGGTGAGTACAGCGATCGCTTCATGCTTCACTACAACATGCCTCCGTTTGCGACGGGCGAAACCGGTCGTGTCGGCTCGCCCAAGCGTCGCGAGATCGGCCACGGCCGCCTGGCCAAGCGCGCGCTGATCGCGGCGCTGCCAGCGGCAGACGAGTTCAGCTACTCGCTGCGTCTGGTGTCCGAGATCACTGAATCGAACGGTTCTTCGTCGATGGCTTCGGTGTGCGGCGGCAGCCTGGCGCTGATGGATGCCGGTGTGCCGATGAAGGCGCACGTGGCGGGTATCGCGATGGGACTGATCAAAGAGGGCAACAAGTTTGCCGTGCTGTCCGACATTCTCGGCGATGAAGATCATCTTGGCGATATGGATTTCAAGGTGGCGGGTACTGCTACCGGCATCACGGCGCTGCAGATGGATATCAAGATCCAGGGCATCACCAAAGAGATCATGCAGGCGGCGCTGGCGCAGGCCAAGGAAGGCCGCATGCATATCCTCGGCAAGATGCAGGAAGCGATGCCGCAGGGTCGCACCGAGCTGTCGAACTTTGCGCCGCGCCTGATCACCATCCGCATCAACCCAGAAAAGATCCGCGACGTGATCGGCAAGGGCGGTGCAGTGATCCGCGCGCTGACCGAAGAGACGGGCACGCAGATCGATATCACTGACGAAGGCATCGTTACCATCGCATCGGTCGATGCGGCTGCCGGTCAGGAGGCCAAGCGCCGCATAGAAGAGCTGACGGCTTCGGTCGAAGTTGGCAAGATCTACGAGGGCACCGTACTCAAGTTGCTCGACTTCGGCGCGATCGTTCAGGTCATGCCGGGCAAGGACGGTCTGCTCCATATCAGCCAGATCGCCAACGAGCGCGTGAATGCCGTGGCAGATTACCTGAAGGAAGGTCAGCAGGTTCGCGTGAAAGTACTCGAGACTGACGATCGTGGCCGACTAAAGCTATCGATGAAGGCTGCTGCGGCAGAAGACTCTGGCGAGGCAGCGGCTCAGCAATAAGCTGTCTGTGTTCGTACGCGCTGCGCGGTCGTGACCGCAGCAACCGTCACCAGCCCCGCGAACCGCGGGGCTGGTTTCTTCAGTGGCCGCGACAGATCAGGCAGCAAGCGATTTGACGCCTCAGGCAAGACATCCCCCCGGAAGATCCGCCGAGAAAAGCCGCCAAGAAAAGCAGAACAGGGAGATACAGAATGCGTGCAATAGAAATCATCAAGCCGGGCGCACCAGAGGTGCTCACGCCCTGTGACAGGCCGATACCTGCCGCCAAGGCGGGCGAGGTGCTGATCAAGGTGCATGCGGCAGGCGTGAACCGTCCGGATGTGCTGCAGCGGACCGGTAACTATCCTGTGCCGCCGGGCGCCTCGGATATTCCTGGCCTTGAGGTGGCGGGTGAAATCGTCGATGGCGATCTCGGTGGCAGTGGTTTCGCCAAAGGCGACATGGTGTGCGCGCTGGTACAGGGCGGTGGCTACGCAGAGTATTGCGCCGCGCCCGTTGCCCAATGTCTGCCGGTGCCCAAGGGCTGGTCTGCGGTTGAGGCGGCCTCGTTGCCCGAGACCTTTTTTACGGTGTACAGCAATGTTTTCGAGCGCGCGCGTCTGGGCGTCGGAGAGACCTTGCTGGTGCAGGGTGGCAGTTCCGGCATCGGTGTCACCGCCATTCAGATGGCGACGGCGCTGGGTCATCGGGTATTCGCGACGGCAGGCACGGATGAGAAATGCAGGGCCTGCGAGAGTCTGGGTGCGGACCGTGGCATCAACTACCGCAGCGAGGATTTTGTCGAGATCGTCAAATCCCTCACGGGTGGTAAAGGTGTGAACGTCATCATTGATATGGTTGCAGGCGACTATGTCAATCGCGAGATCAACTGTCTCGCAGACGATGGACGACTGGTCGTGATTGCGCTCCTGGGCGGCTCGAAAGGCGAAGTGAATTTCGGCGAGATCATGCGCCGTCGTCTGACGATCACAGGCTCCACCCTGCGTCCGAGGCCGGTGGCATTCAAGCAGGACATCGCACAAAAGCTGCGCCAGCGTATCTGGCCATTGCTGGAATCCGGGAAGATCAAGCCCGTGATCTTCAAGACCTTCCCGCTCGAGCAGGCCGCTGAGGCGCATGCACTGATGGAGAGCAGCACCCATGTCGGCAAGATCATGCTGCAAGTGCTTTGAGATAGAACCGCGAGCTTTTTACGGGCAAGACCATGCGACGCACACTGATCGCCGGTAACTGGAAAATGAATGGCAGCCTCGGCGCGAATGCGTTGCTGCTGGAGGGTATTCTCGCCGGTGCGACTGCCACTTGCGATCTGGCCGTGTGTGTTCCGGCACCGTATCTGGCGCAAGTGCAGATGGCGCTGAGCGCTTCCGCAGTGCGATGGGGTGCGCAAGATCTGTCGGAGCATGACAGCGGCGCCTTTACCGGGGAAGTCTCGGCGCAGATGTTGAAGGACTTTGGCTGCACCTATGTCATCGTCGGACACTCTGAGCGACGCAACTACCATAGCGAAAGCGATGAACGGGTGGCGCGCAAGGCGGTGCGTGCGCTCGAGGCAGGACTGATACCGATTGTTTGCGTTGGCGAGACCTTGCAAGAGCGCGAACAGGACAGGACGAATGCTGTCGTGATGAGACAGCTTGAGCCCGTGATCAAGGCTGTCGGCGCGCAGCTGGTCAACATCGTGATTGCTTACGAGCCGGTCTGGGCGATCGGCACCGGGAAAACCGCCACCCCAGCCATGGCCCAGCAAGTCCATGAAGTTGTCCGTGCAACCTTGGCGAAGGCCGACACCGGTGCGGCAGACAAAATACAGATCTTATATGGCGGTAGCATGAAACCGGATAACGCAAAAGAGTTGCTGGCGATGCCGGATATTGATGGCGGACTGATCGGCGGCGCTTCACTGAAAGCGCCGGATTTTCTGGCGATTGCCTCAGCCGCTTGATAGGGCGCCTGTGGCGGTATGAAAAACCTTGAATTTCGCGCTGTATTAACACTCAAACCTCGTAACGTTTTTATAGAAATTCGGAATAACTTATGAATACTTTGTTAGCCATCGTCATCGTGGTTCAGGTGGTGAGTGCCCTGATCATCATTGGTCTGGTATTGCTTCAGCACGGCAAGGGCGCCGATATGGGCGCGGCATTTGGATCGGGTGCGTCGGGCAGTCTGTTTGGCGCCAGCGGCTCATCGAATTTCCTGTCACGTTCTACGGGAATTGCCGCAGCGGTATTTTTCGTCGCGACGCTGGCGCTGAGCTTCATCAGCAGTCGTCCGGTTGCTACGGGTGGTGCCGGCGTCATGGATCAGATTCCCGCCACTCCCGCAGCGCCGGCGCAACCGCAAAACCCGACCAGTCAGTCACAACCCGCCACTCCGGCGCAGGGACAGTCGGGCGAAATTCCCAAATAAGGATTTCTTCTTTTTCCTGCAAAACCTTCATTGAATTGGGGTCTCAAAGCGGGTTAAAATGGCGCGCTTTTGCCGACGTGGTGAAATTGGTAGACACGCTATCTTGAGGGGGTAGTGGCGCAAGCTGTGCGAGTTCGAGTCTCGCCGTCGGCACCAGTCAAAACGTAATTCGAGCGAGCCAGCGAGAGGTTGCCTTTTGCTGGCTTTTTGCCGAACTGACAGAGTTGTCTTTTTGGCTTCATGTCTGGTTTTCCTGGTATTTATAACCAGAGTTTTGAACTGCGAATATCGTGAACCTCGAAAACTACCTGCCGATACTGCTGTTCATCTGTGTCGGTATCGCTGTCGGTGTCGCGCCTCAGATTCTCGGGCGGCTGCTGGGTCCGCACAAGCCGGATACGGAAAAAAATTCCGCTTATGAGTGCGGCTTCGAAGCTTTCGAAGATGCGCGCATGAAATTCGATGTGCGCTATTACCTGGTCGCCATTCTTTTCATTCTTTTTGATCTCGAAGTTGCCTTTCTCGTGCCGTGGGCTGTCGCGATGGGCGATGTCGGGCGGCTTGGTTTCTGGGCGATGATGATCTTCCTGGGTGTGCTTGTCGTTGGCCTGATTTTCGAATGGAAAAAAGGCGCTCTGGACTGGGAATAAGCAATGGCTATTGATGGACTGATGAACGAAGGCTTTGTCACCACGACGGCCGACAAACTGATCAACTGGACTCGCACCGGATCGATGTGGCCGATGACCTTTGGTCTCGCCTGCTGCGCTGTCGAGATGATGCATGCCGGCGCCTCGCGTTACGACCTCGACCGGTTCGGTGTCGTTTTCCGTCCTTCGCCAAGGCAGTCCGATGTGATGATCGTGGCCGGTACGCTGTGCAACAAGATGGCGCCCGCACTGCGCAAGGTCTACGACCAGATGGCCGAGCCGCGCTGGGTGATTTCCATGGGTTCCTGCGCAAACGGCGGTGGCTACTACCATTATTCCTATTCGGTCGTGCGCGGTTGCGACCGCATCGTGCCAGTCGATATTTATGTGCCGGGATGCCCGCCGACTGCCGAAGCACTCTTGTACGGAATCATGCAGTTGCAGAACAAGATACGGCGAACCAACACCATCGCCCGCTGACATTAGCAGAGCCCGACATGAGCACCAAACTCGAAAACCTTGTGACCGCCTTGCAGCAGGTGTTGGGCGAACGGATCAAGAGCCTCAATACCGATCTCGGCGAGGTCACCATCGTCGTCAGCGCATCTGATTATCTGTCGGTAATGCAGGAGCTGCGCGACCACACGACGACTCGTTTCGAGCAGCTCATCGATCTGTGTGGCGTCGATTACTCGCAATATGGCGATGGCGCATGGGAGGGTCCGCGCTTTGCCGTAGTTGCTCATTTGTTGTCCGTCAGCCAGAACTGGAGAGTGCGCATTCGCGCCTTCGCGCCCGATGACGAGATGCCCATCGTTCCTTCCGTATGCAGCCTCTGGTCATCGGCAAACTGGTACGAGCGCGAGGCTTTCGATTTGTTCGGCATTCTCTTTGAAGGTCATGACGATCTTCGTCGCATTCTCACTGACTACGGTTTCATCGGCCATCCGTTCCGCAAGGATTTCCCGGTCAGTGGTTATGTTGAAATGCGTTATGACCCCGAGCAGAAGCGCGTGATCTACCAGCCGGTCACCATCGAGCCTCGCGAGAATGTGCCGCGTGTAATCCGCGAAGAGAATTACGGGGTGAAGTAATCATGGCTGACATCAAAAACTACACGCTCAATTTTGGCTCCGGCCGCGCGCGCTGCGCGCTTAACTTCGCTGGCGCGAAGTTAGCCTTCACCGAAATTGAGCGAGGCAATGTGCTCTGGAATCAAGTTTCGCTGCGGGAGATGCGTCGTGGCTGAAATCAAGAATTACACGCTCAATTTTGGCCCTCAGCACCCCGCTGCGCACGGTGTGCTGCGTCTGGTGCTGGAACTGGATGGTGAAGTTATCCAGCGTGCTGATCCGCATATCGGTCTGCTGCACCGAGCGACTGAAAAGCTGGCTGAAACGCGTACTTATTTGCAATCAGTACCCTATATGGACCGTCTCGACTATGTGTCGATGATGTGCAATGAGCATGCGTATGTGATGGCCATCGAGAAGCTGCTCGGTATCGAGGTGCCGTTGCGCGCGCAGTATATCCGCGTGATGTTCGATGAGATCACGCGCCTGCTGAATCACCTGCTGTGGCTGGGTGCGCACGCGCTGGATGTCGGTGCGATGGGCGTGTTCCTTTATGCATTCCGTGAGCGCGAAGATTTGATGGACTGCTATGAGGCAGTGTCTGGCGCGCGCTTGCATGCAGCGTATTACCGCCCGGGAGGCGTGTATCGCGACCTTCCCGACAGCATGCCGAAGTACAAAGCCTCACTGATTCGCAACGACAAAGCGATCGCTCGGCTCAACGAAACCCGTCAGGGCTCGCTGCTCGATTTTATTGAAGATTTCACCAACCGTTTTCCTGCCCATGTGGACGAGTACGAGACGCTGCTGACGGATAACCGTATCTGGAAGCAGCGATTGGTCGGTATCGGTGTGGTGTCCCCAGAGCGTGCGCTGCAGATGGGTTTCACGGGCGCGATGCTGCGCGGTTCCGGTATCGCCTGGGATTTACGCAAGAAGCAGCCCTATGAAGTCTACGACCTGATGGATTTCGATATCCCGGTCGGCGTAAATGGTGATTGCTATGACCGCTACCTGGTGCGTATCGAAGAAATGCGTCAGTCCAACCGCATCATCAAGCAGTGCATCGAATGGCTGCGCAACCACCCCGGACCGGTGATCAGTGATAACCACAAGGTCGCACCCCCGTCGCGCGTGGACATGAAATCCAACATGGAAGAACTGATCCATCATTTCAAGCTGTTCACTGAAGGTTTCCATGTGCCTGAGGGGGAGGCGTACGCGGCGGTTGAGCACCCCAAGGGCGAGTTCGGTATTTACATCGTGTCTGATGGTGCAAACAAGCCGTATCGCCTCAAGATCCGTGCGCCGGGTTTTGCGCACCTCGAAGGTTTGAATGAAATGGCTACCGGGCACATGATCGCCGATGCGGTGACGATCATCGGCACACAGGACATCGTGTTTGGCGAGATCGATCGCTGATCGCGGATACCTCCACAAAGGCAGAACGATGCTGTTATCAGAGCAAGCGTATAAAAAAATTGATCGTGAACTCGCAAAGTTCCCGACCGACCAGCGACAGTCGGCGGTGATGGCCGCGCTCGCGATCGCGCAAGATGAAAAAGGCTGGGTGTCCCCTGAAGTGATGCAGGATGTCGCCAACTATATCGGCATGCCTGCGATCGCAGTGCAAGAAGTCGCGACCTTCTACAACATGTTTGATTTGAAGCCAGTTGGCAAGCACAAGATCACGGTCTGCACCAACCTGCCGTGCGCACTGTCCGGCGGCGAGAGGGCGGCCCATTACCTGAAATCCAA
The DNA here is from genome assembly GCA_041182625.1 of Pseudomonadota bacterium. Taxonomy (GTDB): domain Bacteria; phylum Pseudomonadota; class Gammaproteobacteria; order Burkholderiales; family Burkholderiaceae_D; genus Pernthalerella. The sequence continues at coordinate 54,506 of JBEGNF010000005.1, forward strand.
GCTCGACATCGACTACCGCGAGACCACGTCCGATGGCGAGTTCACGCTGATCGAAGGCGAGTGCATGGGCGCCTGTGGCGATGCACCAGTGCTGCTGGTGAATAACAAGCGGATGTGCAGCCAGATGAACAATGAAAAAATTGATGCCTTGTTGATGGAGCTGAGGAAATGAGCAGCCTTCATGATCGTCACATCAAGCCGCTGATTCTTGCGGGGCTGGATGGCAGCAACTGGCGGCTGGCGGATTACGTCAAGCGCGGCGGTTATTCGGCGTTACGCCGAATCCTCACTGAAAAAATAGCGCCCGAGCAGGTAATCGCCGATCTGAAGGCCTCATCGCTTCGCGGCCGCGGAGGAGCAGGTTTCCCGACCGGCCTGAAATGGAGCTTCATGCCGCGCCAGTTCCCGGGGCAAAAGTACCTGGTCTGTAATTCCGACGAGGGCGAGCCGGGTACTTTCAAGGATCGTGACATCCTTCGCTACAACCCGCACACCGTGATCGAGGGCATGGCCATCGGCGCGTATGCGATGGGTATCAGCGTAGGTTACAACTACATTCACGGTGAGATCTGGGAGGTGTACGAGCGTTTCGAAGAAGCGCTGGAAGAAGCGCGCGCTGCCGGTTTTCTGGGTGACCGCATCATGGGCTCGGATTTCGCATTTCAGCTGCACGCATTCCACGGCTACGGCGCCTACATCTGCGGTGAAGAGACTGCACTGCTCGAATCGCTTGAGGGCAAGAAAGGCCAGCCGCGTTTCAAACCCCCTTTCCCCGCAAGTTTTGGCCTGTACGGCAAACCAACCACGATCAACAACACCGAAACCTTCGCCGCGGTGCCATTTGCAATGAACCTCGGTGGCGAGGCCTATGCCGCACTGGGTAAGCCAAACAATGGCGGGACCAAAATTTTCTCGGTGTCGGGCGATGTGGCTCGGCCTGGCAATTACGAAGTCCCGCTCGGTACGCCGTTCGCGACACTGCTGGAGCTGGCCGGCGGTATGCGCGATGGCAAGAAGATCAAGGCAGTGATCCCCGGCGGTTCATCGATGCCCGTGCTGCGCGGTGACGTGATGATGGACATCGACATGGATTACGACTCCATCGCGAAGGCCGGCTCAATGCTAGGCTCCGGCGCAGTGATCGTGATGAACGAAACCCGCTGCATGGTGAAGTCACTGCTGCGACTGTCGTATTTCTATTACGAAGAGTCCTGTGGTCAGTGCACACCCTGCCGGGAAGGTACCGGCTGGCTGTACCGGATGGTTCATCGCATTGAGCATGGCGAGGGCAGGACGGAAGACCTCGATGTGCTCAATTCTGTATGCGACGGTATTCAAGGAAGAACCATCTGCGCACTTGGCGATGCTGCCGCCATGCCGGTGCGTGCAATGATCAAGAACTTCACCGATGAATTTGCGTATCACATCGAGCACAAGCGCTGCCTCGTGCCGATCTACATCTGACCGGAACAATCATGGTTGAGATCGAGATAGACGGTAAAAAAATCGAAGTGCAGGAAGGCTCCATGGTGATGGAGGCCGCGAACCGCCTTGGTACCTACATTCCGCACTTCTGCTATCACAAGAAGCTGTCGATCGCGGCCAACTGCCGTATGTGTCTGGTTGACATCGAGAAGGCACCAAAGCCGCTGCCAGCATGCGCGACACCGGTCACGCCGGGCATGGTCGTGCGCACTCACAGCGACAAGGCCGTGAAGGCGCAGAAAGATGTGATGCAATTCCTGCTGATTAATCACCCGCTGGATTGCCCGATCTGCGATCAGGGCGGCGAGTGCCAGTTGCAGGATCTCGCGGTCGGCTACGGTCCTTCTGCGTCGCGCTATCACGAAGAAAAGCGCGTCGTGCATTCCAAGGATGCTGGTCCGCTGATCTCAATGAAAGAAATGAGCCGCTGTATCCATTGCACCCGCTGTGTCCGTTTCGGACAAGAGGTCGCTGGCCAGATGGAATTCGGCATGCTCAATCGCGGTGAGCATTCCGAGATCACCACCTTCGTGAACAAGACGGTTGATTCCGAGCTCTCGGGCAACATGATCGATCTGTGTCCGGTTGGTGCCCTGACTTCCAAGCCTTTCCGCTACAGCGCCCGCACCTGGGAGCTGTCGCGTCGCAAGTCAGTCAGTCCGCATGATAGCCTGGGCTCCAACCTGATCATTCAGGTCAAGGGCGGCAAAGTGATGCGTACGCTGCCCATGGAGAACGAGGCCATCAATGAATGCTGGCTCTCCGATCGTGACCGCTTCGCCTACGAAGGCCTGAACAGCGAAGACCGCCTGACCGCACCGATGATCAAGCAGGGCGGACAGTGGCAGACGACAGACTGGCAGACCGCGCTGGAGTACGTCGCGCACGGGCTACGCAATATCCGTCATGAACATGGCCCGGATTCGCTAGCCGCGCTCGCCACGCCCTACGCGACGCTGGAAGAGCTGTCGCTGCTGCAGAAAATCATTCGCGGCATGGGCTCGGAAAATATCGATTTCCGCCTGCGTCAGTCGGATTTCATTGCCGACCGCAAGATGGTGCCCTGGATGGGCATGCGCATCGAGGCATTCAGTCAGTTGAAACGTGTGTTCATCATCGGTTCTTTCCTGCGTAAAGATCACCCGCTTCTCGCCGCGAAGCTGCGTCAGGCGGTGCGTCGTGGTGCGCAGGTATCGGTGCTGCACGCCACTGATGATGATCTGCTGATGCCGCTGGCGAACAAGCTGATTGCCGCGCCGTCTGACTGGACCTCGCTGCTCGGTGAGGTTGCCGTCGCCGTCGCGCAGCACAAAAACATTGCGGTACCGGCCGAGCTCACCGCGCTGCAGCCCTCATCCACAGCAAAGCAGATCGCTGCAGGGCTGCTCTCTGGCGAGCCGCGCGCGATCATGCTCGGCAACGCCGCTGTGCAGCATCCCCAGGCCTCACAGCTACACGCGATCGCGCAGTGGATCGCAGAGAACACATCGGCATCGCTGGGTTATCTGACCGAAGCGGCGAATACGGTCGGTGGCTATCTGGCCAATGCTTTCCCGGCGAATGGGGTCAATGCAAAGCGTTTAGTCGAGCAGCCGCGCAAGGCATATCTGCTGCTGAACGTCGAACCCGAGCATGATTGTGCCAATCCGCAGATGGCGCGCGCCGCGCTGGATCAGGCAGACATGGTCGTCATCATGTCGCCGTTCAAACAAGGCCTTGAGTACGCCGACGTGCTGCTGCCGACCGCGCCGTTCTCCGAGACCTCGGGGACCTTCGTCAATGCCGAAGGTCGTGCGCAAGGCTTCAACGGCACGGTCAAGCCGCTCGGAGATACCCGTCCGGGCTGGAAAGTGCTGCGAGTGCTCGGTAATCTGCTGTCGCTGGAGGGCTTCAACTACGACAGCTCCGAAGAAATACGCAATGAAGTCCTGGGCGCGAAGACGCTCGAAGGCCTGGATTTGTCGGCGCGCCTGAATAACCGTGCCGACCTCAGGATCGAACCGCCCCAGGTGGCGGATGGGCTGCGAGGCTTGCAGCGTGTGGCGGATGTGCCCGTCTACTTCAGCGATGCGATCGTTCGCCGCGCCGAGGCACTGCAACAGACGACTGACGCCCGCACTCCCAAGGCTATCTTGT
>JBEGNF010000006.1:0-50052 GCA_041182625.1 Pseudomonadota bacterium
GGATCTGAACACACTGGAGGAGGAATCGAAGATGGTTTACATCACGTCGATAGAGCAACTGGCGATTGAGGAGGGCATGCAGAAGGGCATGCAGAAGGGCATGCAGCAAGGCCTGCAGCAAGGCCTGCAGCAAGGCCTGCAGCAAGGCATGCAGCAAGGCCTGCAGCTTGGGCTGTCGGCAGGCAAGGGGCAAGCACTCGCAAGACTGTTGGCGCTGCGATTTGGCGAACTGCCTGACTGGGTGCATGCACGCCTCGAGCGTGCGGATGACAATGCGCTGGACGGCTGGATTGAAGCCGTGCTCTCGGCTGACTCGATGGAGTCGGTATTTGCTGCGGATCTGCACTGATACCCCGAGTACTTGAGTCGTACCGTTCAATTTGACAGCATCAAGCTGTAGGCGCGGGCAATGACCCAGCAGGAGAGTGTAGTGACGCGCACCCGCAAGTCTACAAAAGCGGTCAGGGTCAGCTGGCGTCATGCATTCAGCGAAAAGTTTGCATTGCGCACCGGTTTGGAGTATCGCAGTGAAACGGTCGAGCAAAGTCTCGAGACCAGCGAGAATACGCAAGCCTTCGCCCAGCTCTCGGCCAACCTGCCTCCCAACGGGCGGCTGGTGCTGGGCGGCTCTTTGTACCAGGGGGGCAGTCACTCGCGCGCCAGTGCAGAAGATGCATCCCGGGATCGCTCGCAAACGCTGTCAGTGTTCGCCAATCACTCGCTGATCAACGGATGGAACCTGTCCGGCTCCTTATCCGTTCCGCAGTCACAATATGGGCACGAGAGCGCCCCTTTTTATAGCCGCTTCGGTAATTTGAGACTGTCCCGGGATTTCTAGGTTTTTTGATGTGACGGCCTTTTCCTGGGTGTGGCCCTGTGATAAGTTCAGGCCATGTCATCCTCCATGCGCAGACTCACCGTTGTCTTGTTAAGCTTGGTGCTGCCGCTGCAGGCATCACTGGCCTATTCGCGCGCGGTTAGCATGGTCGCGTGCAAACCGGTTGGTATTGCGAAAGTCATGGAGGCAGGCACGAACAGGGCGGTTGTCACCCAGGCTCAGCATGCTGGCGCGTCAACGGAACATGCGTCACACGCTGAGCATCATCACCCGCTTCGTAATCCCGCCTCAGCGGCGACTGAGCCAGTAATCAAGGCCGCTAAGCCTCATGCACCGCACGGTTCAACGGCAAATGCTTGCGACAATTGCGCAAAATGCTGCCTTGCGGGGGCAGCCGCGCCCCCGCTGATCTGGCCGCACACCGCCGAGATGGTTGCCGCCAGCGTGCTCTTTTCTTCCACCTCCGACGACCTATCTTGCTTTGTGCCAGACGGTCCCGAGCGACCTCCTCGCTGCCTCTGATTCTTGTCATTACAGCGGGCTGACTTTCACGGGTCGGCTCCAGCGCGTGCATTGCGCTCGCAGGCACGAATTACGGAGGCTTCATCATGATTCAACCCTACACGGTGGCTGTCATGGCTGCTCATTCATGCATGGCTCTGATGACCGGAGACTCGCATGATGCATGATTTTTTTTTGATTAAACGGGCGTTTGCTCGCCTGCTTGGCGGGATATTGCCACTTGCGCTGTCGGCTTGTGCGGGATTTTCTGCCGACGGTGGCATCGGGCGGGTGTCTTCGCTCAGTGAGGAGCGAACTGGTCACCCGGTACAGCTTGTCAAACCAGACGCGCGCGCAGAGCGACTGACTCAGCTGTTGTCATTGCCGCTAACGCCGGACAGCGCGACAGAGATCGCTTTGCTGAACAACAAGCGATTACAAGTGGCTCTCGCTGATCTTGGTATTGCGGAGGCCGACCTTGTGCAGGCAGGACGATTGCGTAACCCGGGGTTTTCATTTGGCCGGCTGTCGGGCAGCAGCGAAACAGAATTCGAGCGCGCCATCTTTTTTGACCTGACGGGGCTCTTGACCATGCCGATGCGACGGGCGATCGAGGAAAGGCGTTTTGGTCAGGCGCAGCTGCAGACCGCGTTGCAGGCCGTACGTATCGCCACTGATGCGCGACGCACGTACTTTCAGGCCGTCGCCGCGCAGCAGTCATTGCGTTATTTGCAGCAGGCCGATCTCGCCGCGCAGGCCAGCGCTGAGTTGGCGCAACGCATGGCGGCGGTCGGCAATTGGGGCAAGCTGGAGCAGGCTCGCGAGCAGGCATTTCGGGCGGAGGTGGCCGCGCAGTTGGTACGCGCCAGCCACGCCGCGCGAGTGTCACGCGAAAGACTGGTGCGCTTGCTCGGTCTGTCCGATGAACATGCATCGCTGACGCTACCGGATCGTCTACCCGATATTCCGGCGACCTTGGAATCGTCAGACCGTATCGAATCGCGCGCGCTCGCGCAGCGGCTTGATGTGCAGGCGGCGAAATTCGAGACTGAGAGCACTGCAAAATCACTCGGTCTTACTCGCGCCACACGTTTTGTGAATGTGCTCGAGGTCGGCTACCGGGACAAGAGCACGAACGGCGTGTCGCGCGTTGATGGCTATGAGGTCGAGCTGTCCTTGCCCCTGTTTGACTGGGGAACGGCGCGGGTGCGGCGCGCCGAAGCGATTTACCTGCGCTCGCTGCAGCGCACGGCTGATATTGCCGTACAGGCGCGATCCGAGGTGCGCGAACTGCATTCCGCATACCAAAGCAGTTATCAGGTCGCCCGACACTACAGGGATGAGATCGTGCCGGCCAAGAAGCGGGTGTCAGACGAAGTGCTGCTGCGCTACAACGGCATGCTCAGCAGCGTATTTGAGCTGCTTGCCGATGCTCGGTCGCAGATTGCCAGCATTAACGCCGCCATCGATGCTCAGCGTGAATTCTGGGTCGCTGACACTGATCTGCAATTTGTGATTCATGGTGGCAGTTTGCTGCTGACTGTCCCGGCCGCGGCAGGTGGCGTACCCGCGAGCGTCGCCCCCGCTGCCACGCACTGAGAGAGGACATCATCATGGTATCAAGAAGAGAATTTGTCTCTGGCGTAGGCCTGCTTGCGCTGGGATCGGCTGTCATCAGTCGAGCGGGTGCCGCATCGCTGCCCGACGTTGTTATTGCGCCGGGTGCTGCGACACAGCCGCCCCAACTACCCTTGACAGGGCGGCCATTTCATCCCGTGGTCACGCTCAATGGCTGGTCCCTGCCGTGGCGGATGAACCAGGGCGTCAAAGAGTTTCATCTGGTGGCAGAGCCCGTGGAGCGCGAGCTGGCGCCCGGCATGAAGGCTAGACTCTGGGGCTACAACGGCCAGTCGCCCGGACCCACGATTGAGGTGGTCGAGGGCGATCGCGTGCGCATCTTCGTCACCAACCGGCTGCGCGAGAAAACCAGTATCCACTGGCACGGACAGCGTCTTCCCAATGGCATGGATGGTGTCTCGGGTCTGACGCAGCCTGCCATAGACGCTGGCAAGACCTTCGTCTACGAGTTCGTCGCCCGGCGGGCGGGGACTTTCATGTATCACCCGCATGCAGATGAAATGGTGCAGATGGCGATGGGCATGTATGGCTTTTGGGTCACGCATCCGAAGAACCCGGACTTTATGCGTGTGGACAGAGACTTTGTTTTCCTGCTAAACAATTTTGATGTCGAACCAGGCAGCGCCACACCCAAAGTGAACACCATGCTGGAGTTCAACCTCTGGGGATTCAACAGCCGTGTGTTTCCTGGGATTGATTCGATACACGTGCGGCAGGGAGACCGAGTACGTCTACGCATCGGTAATCTGACGATGACAAACCATCCTATCCATCTGCATGGTCATGAAGTCGTCGTCACCGGCACCGATGGTGGCTGGACGCCACCCGCGTCGCGCTGGCCGGAAGTCACCGTCGACATCGGTGTCGGGCAGATGCGTGCACTGGAGTTTGACGCGACCGAGCCAGGGGACTGGGCACTGCACTGTCACAAGTCTCACCACACCATGAACGCGATGGGCCATCAGGTACCCACCATGATCGGCGTCGACCAGCGCGGTATCGCCGAGAAGATCAGCCAGCTGATACCCGACTATATGGCCATGGGCGAGCATGGCATGGGTGAGATGGCTGAGATGAGTATGCCTCTGCCCGATAACACGCTGCCGATGATGACGGGCGAAGGTCCCTTCGGCAGTGTCGAAATGGGTGGCATGTTCACCGTGCTGAAGGTGCGTCGAGAACAGAAGCCGGGTGATTACAGCGACCCCGGCTGGTACCCACATCCGCCGGGGACGCAAGCATGGGAGTGGACGGGCAGTCTGCCCGAAGCGCCAAGCAATAGCTCAGCAGGCGGGCAGTCGATGCCCGCCAGGCCCAAGGAACCCATGGACCTCAAGACACGCAAACCCAAGGGTCACGATGGACATCGTTGAACGCTATTGATCAGAAAGGAGAGCACAATGAACCATCAAAAAAAATCCAGATCGGCTGGCCAGCGCTTGATCTACGCGTTAGTAATCACTTGCCCTCTGCTGTACGCAATGCTGCCCGCGTGGGCTGACCACCACGAAGGAGGGCGCGGCACAGCGAATGCGCAAGCCGCCGAGACAGTGAATGCTGAGATCCGTAAGATCGATGCAGAGAACGGCAAGATCACTCTCAAGCATGAGGCGCTGACTCAGTTCAATATGGGTGCGATGACCATGGTCTTTCGTGTGGAAGACCCCTCGCTGCTGGCGTCCTTTGGCGTGGGCGACAAGGTGAAGTTCGTCCCAGCAAAGAAGAATGGCCAGTTCGTCGTCCAATCGATGGAGAAAGCTGATTGAAGCCACTCAGGGCCGCTACTCAGAACCGATCGATACGATACGGCGCGGGGTCTGCATAGGTCTCGCGCCCGCTGATCATCTCGGCCAGCAGACGACCGCTGGACGCCGCCTGCGTTAGCCCGTGGTGCGCATGACCAAAACAGAACCACAGCCCCTTGTGCGCCGGCGCTGGCCCGATCACGGGCAGCATGTCAGAGGTGCAGGGACGCGATCCCATCCATGGTGTCGCGTCCAGCCTGTCACCCAGAGGATGCAGCCCGCGCGCCATGGGCTCGAGCGTGTTGAGCTGCACCGGCGTTGGCCGCGCATCGCGATGCGTGAACTCGGCACCGGTTGTCAGGCGTATGCCTTTTTTCATGGGCGCCAGCGCATAGCCGTGATCGACATCAACGATCACATGCGTCAGCGGCGATGCTTCGCTATCAAAGTGCATGTGATAACCGCGCTTGACGCCCATCGTCAGGCGGTAGCCGAGGCGAGTCGCCAATTCCTCTCCCCAAGGTCCCAACGCGACCACGACGTGCGGTGCGCGTGCTGGCCCGTTCTGCGTTTGCACATGCCATCGGCCTTTGTCGTCCATGAGGCTGCGCGCATCGCCTTTAAGCACCCGGCCACCTCGCTGTCCGAACAGCCGAACATAGGCCATGGTGAGGTCTTGTGGATCTTGAATCTGGCGCGAGTCCGGGTAGTGCACGCCGCCTCGCAACGCCACTGCAAGCGAGGGTTCTTTTTCATGCAACTCGGCCCGTGACAACACCCGAACATTCAGCCCATAGCCCCGGCTTTGTTCTGCCTGCTGCAGACTGGCGATCTCGCTCTCTTCCGAGCGCCAGACCTTGATCCATCCGTGATGGTTCACCAGAGAGGTGGCATTGGCGGCGTCGATCAGTGGCTCGTGCTCGCTCCAGCTGTGCTCAATGAGTGGCAGAGCACCAGCGATAGCGCGCGGATAATGCCCGGGGGAAGAATGGCGCCAATAGGATCCCAGCCAGGGCAACAGCGAGGGTAGCGCCTGCCAGTGATAATGTGCGGCGGGTTTGCGCTGCAATCCATAGGCGATCAGGGTGCGCAGGTCGCGCGGGAATGCATACGGGAATACCGATGAGCGCTCGATCAGACCGGCGTTCCCGAAGCTGGTGGCAGCGCCAGGCTCACCACGATCGACGATCGTTACTTGATGTCCGTGGTCCTGTAGCTTGAGCGCCAGCGTCACACCGACGATGCCTGCGCCGAGCACCATCACATCGCTTGTCAGGGTAGAGTCCATTGCCGGTTCGGGTAGAGGAGGGTGAAAAGGGTGCGTCGAGGATCTATTGATCGGTTCCGATTGCATTCTATGACGACTACCGCGACACCGAACGAGATATAAAAATTGAACTGTCTAGAGGGGCAAGAGCCCGAGACAGACTTCACCAACCCGAATTCACATTCGATCGCACGAGGTATCAAGCACCACTTGCGTGCATGAAAACGCATCGGGTATCGTTGGGTAGAATCATTCTCAGCAGCCGAGGCTATCGCCTTGTTTTTTGAAAGATTTATAGAAGGATGAAGCCATGGGCATGTGGATCGAACTAGGCATTTTCATTCTGGTGATCCTGTTCGCGTTACATCAGATACGTGATGTGAGGCGAGAGCAGCGCAAGCGCGAGGCATCTCGAAACGAACCTGTCAGACCAAAAAATGGAGCCGATGAGGAAAAAATATAAAAATATGTTTGGAATCTCGTCGAATATTAGGTTATCTTTACGCCGAAATGACAACGCCGGGCAGAATTTGTCGCTTGGAGACTTTCACAAAATGCCGTCAGCTGGGCTGGATGCCGCAGGACTGATGAGCGTTGAGACCATTTTGTGAGTGTCCCCGCAAGGTGCTGAACGCCCGGGTAAATCCGTATGGAGCCTATGCTGCCAACACACGGTCACTCAAACAGGGTCGCGCATGCCTTTTGACCACTGCGCCGAATGTCGACGATGCTGCTTCGTTGAGGAGGGCTATCCTCCTCTTGAGATTTCGCTCACCAAGAAAGAGTACCAATCTCTCGGCAGCGTCTGCATTGAGACCAATTGCCCTCATCTTGGGCCGACCGGCTGCACGCTCGGAGACACCAAGCCGTTCAGCTGCAAGCTCTATCCCCTCGCCTATAATCCGCAGCGTCGTGAGTTTTTTTACGATACCGATTGCCCACTCATGCCCGAATACGTTCGGCAGCTGAAGGATTCAGACAGTGAGGCATCCAGGCACCTGGCCGACTGTTCGAAAGAACTAGCCAGACTGGAAAAGACTGACAGCGGATTTTTAAAGAACAATTTCGCGATCGACTCGGATTATTTCGATCTCAAAAAGCTTCCGTTTCAACCTTTTTCCAAGGAAAACTAAAATGAACGGTTCTCTATACAGGCTGCGCGAGGTAAGGCAGGCGAGGGCCCCGCAGAAGGTCATGCAGGTTGGCTGCCAGAGCTGGACAGCCAGAAATCTCTGCGTCGAGAGCTACCACGAGGAGATTCTCTACTACACCACGCGCTGGGACGCGCTCTGCCCCTACATTGATGTCAGCGAAGAGATGCTGGCGATGGCCCCCCGCCCCTTCGTGGTGTACGCGCTTCCGCCCGACAGCGCGTTTGGCGTGCCCATCAATGACAAATATGGCATGGTCGACTGCTTCTCCGAGGATTTCTGGAGCGAAGAGCGCCGAGCACGTAAATTCAAGGAATATGACAAGCAGTACAGGAACTTCACGATCACCGTGGATCGTATTCCGGGCAAAGACCTGAGCGTCGACGACATCTTTGAGATGGGTGGCGAGCATTTCGAAAAATGCTACATAGCCGATGAAGAAGTCGCAGGCTTTGTCGACTACATCCGAACGCTGGATGTACTGGTTATCCGGGTGGTGTCGCCTGACGGCGTGCTGGTGCTGACCGATGTCTCGGTCGTTCTGCCGAAATACAACCAGCTCTACGGCAGCTTCTGCCAATGGAACCGCGACTTCAAGAACAAATCACCCGGCATTTTCGCCTGTCTGCTGGCCTGCCGCTGGGCTCGCGATAACGGCCTGCGCTACTACAACCTGGGCCCGGTCGATGACTACGGTTACAAAGCGCTGTTCGTTACCGACTACGAGCCTATTTACGCGCTGGCCCTGGTCGAACCCGAACACCCACTGGCGCAGGATCCGACCTCACCGCTGAAGATCGATTTCAAGCCGGAGGAGCTGAATCAGATTTATCGCAACGGCGCTCCCGCAGTCGAGCTCAAGAACGCCGCTGCCTGAGTGTCTTGTGGTTCAGCGGTATAAAAAAATGCCCCGGAATGCCGGGGCATTTTTCATTGGGGCTTTCCTCGCTGCCCCGGGACGCCGATCTGCCGATCGACACCCGAGTCCGAGAAATCCTCCTCATCATCACTGAAGTCATGCTGGTCGTCGAAGCTTTCGTCATAATCAATCGTTAGTTCCCCGCCTTTCGGGATCGTCCTGATCGCGCGCAGCACATCTTTGTCATCGAATTTCAGGTTCGGCTGCTTCGAGTGGTTTAGGTATACCGACAGGTTCACGGCATTCATGCCTATCTCCGGAGCGAATACCCGACCTTTTTCGACCAGACAGAACATCGCAAGATGCTTGCGCACGCTGCTGGGGACATTTTTCATCTCGGTCCGAGAGAACTTGATTTCTCTACTGGTGACCATGCTCCTCAGCGGAGCGACGCCAGCGGGTATCTCTCGCAGTGCGAATACACCGATGCCGTGAATGTCGGACACGCCCAGTTTGCAATACACGTCGTTGACCAAGTGGTCGTATAGCTTTTCTTTCAGGCTGCTCATGGATTGAATCTGGTTTGCTGCTAGTTTTACTGGTAAACGCTGGCGGAACCCAATCTCGCTTCATTGATCCGTCGTGCGGGGGAAGGCCAGGGATAGTCCGGCACAGTTAATATTATGATAATTTTCTTGCGCCGTGCCAAGGCGGCCCTACGCTCGTGGGTTGGATATTCCTCATGACTCGCCAAGGTTTTGATCGTGCTCAAGGTGAGCCGGCAGGGGCCAGTCCGGCGTTCCCTTCCGTGGTTCACAGGAGCAGATCCCTGAAATATCCGGGCAGGGCGAATAGTCCCTGATGGGTCGCCTCATTGTAATAGCCGAGCTTGCCAAGGCTGAGGGACTGAAGCCGCTGCGCGATGTCCGGTGCGGTAACCAGGCGCGGATCAAGTTGGTCGCTGCAGACCGCCATCGACCAGTAGGCGCCGTACAGCGGTATGTAAAGCCCATAAGGCGCGACCACATCGAAGTGCGCGGTAAGGCTCTTGTAAATATGCTTGACCACCTGCGGCGCGAATACTGGCGTGCCGGTGTGAAGCACCATCGCGCCACCGGGATTGAGCAAGCGTTTTACAGATGCAAAAAACTCTGCGGTGTAAAGCTGGGATGCAGGCGTGTCGGGATCGGTCAGATCGAGCAGCACGAGATCGAATCGCTGGCTGCTGTCGCGCACATAGGCCAAGCCATCGCCGATGCGGATGTCGACCCGCGCATCATCCAGCGCGCCTTTGTGAATATTGCCGAAAAACTCGCGCGAAATGCGAACGACCGCCTCATCCAGCTCTGCCAGCACGATGCGCTCAACGCTCGGATACTTCAGTAACTCTTCTGCTGAGCCTCCGTCACCGCCGCCAAGAATGAGCGCCGTGCGCACCTTGCCGTGCGACAGCGTCGCGGGGTGTACCAGAGCCTCGTGGTAAAAGAATTCTTCACCTTCCGAGGTCATGTAATCGCCATCCAACCGGAACAGCTTGCCGAATTGGGGCGATTCATGCACCTCGATCAGCTGATACTGAGACTGCTCACGATGCAACAGCGGTCCGAGACGATAGGCGTAGGAGCTGTTTTTGTTAAGGTATTCATGGCCCATCGCTGCATCAGCGCCAGAGTGCGCACGACCGACCTCGCCGCGCAGCAGGCTTTGGCGGTTTGCGTCTTCAGGGTTGAACAGGCCAATCAGCGAATCCAGCAATTGCGTCGCCTTGCTGCTGTTGTCTGTGGAGAAGTTGCACACATAGACATCCAGCGTCACCGCTTGTTGCTCAGGCCAGGTGTGCAGAGCCAGGTGAGATTCGGCCAGAAGCACGGTACCGGTGATACCGCCGCTCTCGCCCTCGGTGAGCCCGGGGAAAGCATGGAACAGCTCTCCCACCACCGTGAGGCCAGAGGCCTGCACGAGATTCAGGCAGGTGCTGCGCAGCATGTCGACGTCTGTCATCAGCGACAGATTCTGCCGACATCCTGCCAGATCGGCGGTGAGATGTAATCCTTGCATTTTTAAGTCTTATTTATCCAGGATAGGGTTCTTGATCCACGCACCACAGCCGGCTTGACAAGACCGAGCCTGCGCGTCGAACGATGTGGCCAGTTCGACAACGCTCGCTTCTCGAAGATAAATAGCAAAGCTCGAAATTGTGCCATCAAACGACCTATCATTCAAAACATGTGTGAAATTTTTGGCCGCGAAATCGGTCCGGACACGCTCAAAAGACGTAAACGACGGCAGATAGCCCGCGCCGATTAATAAATTTAAAACCTTTTGCGTGGCTCGGGCAGCGTTTGCAAACTTTGGTTCACGATCCGCAAATAGCCGCCAGATTTGCTTGAGGCTATAGTCGAGCACAGCGCACGAAAACCACGCGCACACCTTTTCCATTTTTTATCCGGCGCATCTGCGCTGCGGCGACATCATGAGCACATATACGGCGCACTCAGTGAACACCTCGCGTCTCGAGATCGAATATCTCGAATGGAATCCCCAAGGCCGACGCACGGCCGTGCTGGTCCATGGCTGGCCAGACTCTGTCCGTACCTGGTTTACCACCGCGCCTTTGCTGGCGAGTGCTGGATACCGAGTCATCGCGCCATCGGTGCGCGGATATGCCGGCACACGATTTTTATCCGCCGATACGCCGCGCAGCGGTCAGTTGGCGGCGCTGGGACGCGATCTCGTTGAATTTGTCCACATGCTAAAGCTCGACCGGCCCGTGCTGGTTGGGCACGACTGGGGCGCCAGAGCAGTGGCGATCGCCGGCGGTTTGGTGACCGGCATAGCGTCACACCTCGTGATGGTGTCTGTAGGCTATGGCACCAACGATCCCAGTCAGCCGATGTCGCTGCAGCAGGCAAAAAACTACTGGTACCACTGGTATATGGACACCCCGCTGGGTGCGAAATCACTCGCTGACGACAGGCGTGGATTCGCTCGCATCATGTGGGAGACCTGGGCTCCTCCCGGCTGGTATGACGAGGAAGAATTCGAGGCGACCGCTAAAGCGTTTGATAATCCCGATTGGGTCAGCATCGTGTTGACCTCCTACCGTCATCGCTGGGGATTGGTGGCCGGCGACCCAGCCTACGATGCTGACGAGGCCGCGCTCAAGCCCCTGCCAGTGCTAGACGCACCGATGTTAGTGCTCCACGGTGCCGAGGATGGCGTCAACCCTGTGCAAACTTCGGCGGGCAAAGAGCGTTGGTTCAACGGCCCCTACCAGCGCGTGGTGTTGGAAGGACTCGGGCATTTCCCGCAGCGCGAGTCCCCTCAGCGGGTTGCTGAAGAGATACTGGCATTTTGCGGAAGAGTTGACTGATATCTTTTTTGAAAAGAAAAAATAAGTGTCTGCTAATAAAATCCCCGGAATCCCGGGGATTTTTGCATTCAGTACGTATTTTTTCTGACCGGTTGGTTGACTAACGTCCAAAAAATTGTCAATATTCAGTGACAATTAGAAGTGTAATGCACGCCTTACATCGATTACACCGATAGTTGGTCAACGCCATTCTGCGTGTCTTCGTTGATGCGTCGAGATGGATCCAGTCGTAAGCGATGTCTTTCTAGGAGGTGTCACGATGTCTGACAAAGACAAAGTTTGGCCGACCGGTTTAACGGAGGCCGAATCAGAAGAAATACACCGTCATTTGATCCAAGGTACGCAGCTTTTCGGGATGATCGCAGCATTCGCTCATCTGCTTGCGTATATCTATTCACCCTGGCTTCACTAAACGAAGGGGAGACTAGACATGATCTATGGAAAAATGTGGTGCGTTGTTAAGCCGTCGGTGGGTATTCCCATCATCATCGGAGCGGTCGCAGTCGCGTCGTTTTCGGTGCATCTGGCCCTGACCCTGAATACCACCTGGGTCAAGAAGTTCCTCAATGGCAGTGCTGCTCAGGTATCGAGCATCCAGTCCGAGTCGCCCCAGGTGGCGGCATTGAGTTTGCAGGAAGCGGGACGAAAATAGTCGTCTTTCGAAGTCCGGGACCCATGGTCCCGGACTTCGGCTACGCAATGCATGCGGATAAAACGATAGGTCAGGGACGCTTTCACAATCATCCCGCGCGTCAGGGTGATTCTAAGAGACGCTCTGCAGGTGTGCCGGCATCGGTGGCTGTCAGCCCCGCTGGCACCCCGTCGCCCGATTTGGGCAATAATAAGGGTACAAGGGCCGCATAAAGAGCTCGCGTTCCCGGGCTGGTTCCGCAGGGGTGATTAGGCAGGCGGAATCGAGGTTCAGCATGGACTGGCCACAGCAAAGCGGGAACGATCCACCACAAATTCATCGGGAGAGTCGCATGAAGATTTGGCAAATTCTGTTGGTTATCTGGGTTGTTGGCGTCGGTTTCATGATGGCCAATCACTTCAACCGGCAGAACATCGAGCGTATGAAAAAAAGATAATACGCGTAATAAAAAATGCCGCAGCTTGCTGCGGCATTTTTTATTGTGTTTGCGAATTACCTAATGTTCAGCTCTTTTCTGCTCAGTCAGTAGCTGACGCAGCTCGGCAATTTCTTCGCGTAGCGACTTTAGTTCGGCGTCTGTGAGCGGCGGATGAGCCGACTTGGATGGGGAGTTCAGTGAATCAACGATCACTGCAATGAACAGATTCACGATCACGAAGGTCGCGACTAGGATGAACAGCAGGAAAAAGATCCATGCGTAAGGAAAAATCCGCATCACCGGCCGCGCTATCTCCTCCGACCAGCCCTCCAGAGTCATCACCTGGAACAGGGTGAACGCACTCAAGAACATGTCACCGAATAGCTCGGGAAATGCCGCGCCGAACGTATTGGTCGCAATGACCGATGACACGTAGAAGATGATCACTATCAGGCTGAACACCGAGCCCAGGCTGGGCAGAGAAGTCAGCAAGCCGCTGACCACCTTGCGCATGCTCTCCACCTTGTTGATCAGGCGAAGTACCCGTAAGACCCTGAGCGCGCGGAGCACCGACAGGCTGCCCGTCGCGGGCACCAGTGCAATGCCCACCACAATGAAATCGAACACGCTCCAGGGATCAGAGAAGAACCGCAGTCCGCGTGCTGCGATCAACAATACGAGTTCCGCGATGAAGATTATCAGGATGACTTGGTCGATAGCCAACAGGTAATGGCCTATCGACGCGTGGATCCGGGCATCCGTCTCCAATCCAAGAATCAACGCGTTCACAACGATCAGCACCACCAGCAGATGTTGTGTCCACGGGTGCATCACAAAGCGCTCTATCGCGCCGCGCCAGCCCGGCTGGCGCAGAGAGACGGTGTTCATGGCTGATCAGGGCGAGGAGGGTCTTACTTGCCGCCGCTGCCGAGGATGACGATATTTCCTTCTACCTCGCCGCCCTTGCGGATTTCGAGGTCGGAGTAGGTGATCGAGCCGCGAACCGACCCGGTCGACTCGACCAGCAGCGAAGTCTTGGCTGTGATTGATTTTTCCATCAGTCCGGCCACCTTCACGTGGCTGGCCACGGCATTGCCGGTTACGACCCCATTCGCCGTCACGTTGATCGCATCGGCCGTCAACTCGCCCTCGGCTTTGCCATCAATGAAGGCCTCTCCGGGAACCTGAAAGACGCCATTGATCGTCACGCCTTTGCCGACCAGCAGATTGCCGTAATCTTTATCGACCGCCATGTCTATTCCCTGTAAGTGAATGAGTAAAAAAATCAAGGTCCGGCACCAACGCACCCGGAGCGTGACCGCAATTTTATTGAAAGCCCGGAAATTTTGAAACTTATTTCCCTCATCTCAGCTCGCGGGAATTGTCTTTAATGAAATGAAGTTTCCAATGGTTGAGGGCTCTGCGCACCTGAACCCACAGATTGCCCCGGTCAGAGAGCGCTCGTCAGAAACAAGTCAGCTTTCTCAGCGCTGGCTGAGCTTACTGTTATTGGTTTCTTAATAATCTCGGTATTGATCATATTTTTCGCTTCCGGGTCGGGAAATTTATTGAATAATAGAGCGCCAAAACAAAAAATAAAAATTCAAGCAGTCAGCGGGTCCACCAAGATCACGGACACCACCCAACAGCGGACATTGAACCAACGGCGATGAAATCCTTCCAGACACGTCTGTACAAGATCCTCGATGGCTCTGTCGAGGAAAAAGCTGCGCGCTACTGCGAGATTTTTATCGCCTCTGTGGTAGTGCTCAATGTAGTGGCGATCATTCTCGAGTCCGTGCACGAGCTGCACGAGGCCTATGCAGAATATTTCCACATCTTCGATGTGGTGAGCGTGATGATCTTCACAGCCGAATATGTACTGCGTGTGTGGTCTTATGCAATGAAGTACTCCGCCGACGAGGGCGGTGCTTGGCGTGGCCGTAAAGAGTATATTTTCAGCTTCTACGGATTCATCGACTTTTTCGGCACCATACCTTTTTATCTGCAGCTTCTGTTTCCCGGCCTCGACTTGCGCTTCCTGCGACTGTTCAGGTTGATGCGTATCTTCAAGCTCTCGAGGTACAACAGTGCGCTGACCGATCTGGTCGAGGCAGTCAAAGCCGAGCGCGACTCCTTCACCTCGGCGCTGTTCCTGCTGATGATCTCCTGCCTGTTGTGCTCGTCACTGATCTACATCGCCGAAGGACATCTGCAGCCTGAAGTCTTTCCCTCCATCCCGTCCACGATGAAATGGTACTTGCTGACCATTATTTCTGGTTGGGGTAATGCCGATCCACAGTCATTGTTCGGTACCGTGCTGGTGGTACTGACCCAGGTGCTCGGCATTGCACTGGCGGCTATACTTACCGGTGTGGTGGCGACGGCCTACACCACGCAGGTGGAGCGTCGTGCGGTCATGTACGAGATGGAGATACGCGAGGCGCTGGCCGATGGCATCGTTACCGATGAAGAACGCATCAAGCTCGAAGAACTCAAGAAGCGTCTGGGCATCAGCGACGAGCAGGTGGAGGCTATCGCTGCACAGGTGAGGGAAGAGAAAGGATTGGCCTCAGGCGGCACTTAGTCGCGCCTCTTTTCCAGGCCACGAATGGTTTGTAAATGCTGGAAACGCTGGCGGCTGTTTTCCTGCCCCAGCCACAGACAAGTCTTAGCTGCGTCGTTTTCATTGCCCGGTAGCGCGCGGTTGTACTTTTGCTGAACCTGCGGGGGCAAGTCCGTGGGGTAGCGCTGCATCAGTACTTTCAGCCCCTCGCGAAATTCTCGGCTACGCTTCAGGCTCAGGGCACTTTCCACCTCATTCACGCACTGCAGCATCACAGGTATTTGCAACTCAGGACAGTGATTTTGCTTGAGGTACTGCATTTCCGCGCATAGTTGCGTATAACTTCCCGCCAATCGGCCCAATTCATCATCGCGGGACACCGCGGGGCCGCAACCGGACAGACAGACGATCAGTGTCGTGAGCGCCTCCATGCGAAGTCCTCCCTTACATCACTGCGCCGACTTGCCAGGGTACGAACTCGTTCTGTCCGTAGCCATGCTGCTCGCTCTTGCTTGACTGGCCTGAGGCGGTCTGGATCATGAGCTCGAAGATACGCTCGCCCATCTGCTGCAAGCTGCTGCTGCCATCGATGATCTCGCCGCAGTTAATATCAATATCATCCTGCTGGCGCTGCCAGAGTGCAGAGTTGGTCGACAATTTGAGCGAGGGTGAGGGCGCGCATCCGTAGGCGCTGCCACGACCCGTGGTAAAGCAGATCAGTTTGGCGCCACCGGCCACCTGGCCGGTGGCACTCACCGGATCATAACCCGGCGTATCCATATAGACGAAGCCATGCTCTGTCACTCGTTCCGCATACTCATAGACGGCGCGCAGTGCACTGGTGCCTCCCTTGGCGACTGCGCCCAACGATTTTTCGAGGATGGTCGTCAGTCCCCCTGCCTTGTTGCCCGGTGAGGGGTTGTTATCCATCTCGCCTTCATTCACCGCAGTGTAGTGTTCCCACCAGCGTATGCGATGCACCAGTTTTTCTCCGACCTCTTTGCTGATCGCACGGCGCGTCAGCAGGTGTTCGGCACCATAGATCTCCGGTGTCTCCGACAAGATCGCGGTACCGCCATGCTCGACCAGCAAATCGACTGCCACGCCTAGCGCAGGATTGGCGCTGATGCCCGAGTAACCATCCGAGCCACCACATTGCAGTCCCACGGTCAGGTGCGACACATCACACGACACTCGCGAACAGTCATTCGCGATCGGCAGCATGTCTTTGATCAGTGCGATGCCTTTCTCGATGGTCCTTGCGGTACCGCCGCTGTCCTGAATATTGAAGGTCCGCAGCAGCGGGCCTTCCGCCAAGTGACTGTGATCCAGCCAGGCCGCCAGCTGGTTGCTCTCGCATCCCAAACCGATGACCAGCACGCCGGCAAAGTTCGCATGCGTCGCATAACCGGCCAGCGTGCGGCGCAGCAGCTGCATGCCGGGACCGGTGGTATCCATGCCGCAGCCAGTGCCGTGTGTGAGCGCGACCACGCCATCGATTTGCGGAAAATCTTTGAGCGCGCCCGGGTTCATTCGCCGCGAAAAAAAATCGGCGATGCCTCGCGCGACGGTCGCTGAGCAGTTCACGCTGGATAGCACACCGATGTAGTTACGGGTTGCGACTTGTCCATTCTTGCGCATGTAGCCCAGGAACTCGCGGTGCTTGCGCGGCTTCTCAGGCTGCACGTCAGCGCAGAAAGCGTAATCGCGCTCGAAGCCACCTTTCTCGTCGCCGATCGTGCAGTTGTGCACATGAACATGCTCGCCCGCCTGTATCGGTTTGCTGGCGAAACCGATGATCTGGTTGTAACGGCGTATTGGCTGCCCCGTCGTGATATCGCGAACCGCGACCTTGTGGCCTGCCGGTACCAGGCCTTTGACAGTGATATTTTCAACGGCGGTCCCGCCGACCAGCTGCTGACGGGCGATCAGTACATCATCCTGCGGATGCAGGCGTATGAAAGGAGCGATGGAATTCGACATGATGTTGTTGTTCTGATTGGTACGGGGATCGTCTCAATAACAAAAAAGGCGCCACCCTCTCAGGTAGACGCCCCTATTGTAGCGGTAGCCCCGGACCGAGGCACTTACCTCAATGTGACTCGCGCGGCACCTCCGCGCCGCTGCCACCGACCAGAAAATCCAGGTCTGCGCCCAGATGCGCCTGCTGCACATGCTCGACATAGAGCTTCACATAGCCGCGCGCAGGCTTTTCCGGCGGCTGCCACGCAGCCTTGCGGCGCGCGAGCTCTTCATCACTGACATCCAGATGTAATCGGCGGCCCGGCACATCCAGCTCGACCATGTCGCCATCCTTCACCAGTGCCAGCGGCCCGCCGATACTGGCCTCAGGCGACACATGCAGCACTACCGTGCCATAGGCCGTGCCGCTCATGCGGGCATCCGAAATACGCACCATGTCGGTAATGCCTTTCTTCAGCACCTTCTTCGGCAGCGCCATGTTACCGACTTCGGCCATGCCCGGATAACCGACCGGGCCGCAGTTCTTCAAGACCATGACGCAGGTTTCATCGATGTCGAGATTATCGTCCTCAATCCGCTCGCGGAAGTGCTCGGTGCTCTCGAATACCACCGCGCGGCCGCGATGCTTGAGCAGGTGCGGTGATGATGCCGAAGGCTTGATCACTGCGCCATCTGGTGCGAGATTACCTTTCAATACTGCGATGCCTGCGGCAGGTTTGAACGGCTTGTCAATTGGCGTGATCACATCGCGGTTGTAGCAAGGCGCATCCTTGATGTTCTCACCAATCGTCTTGCCGTTCACGGTCAGTGCGTCGAGGTGCAGTTCCTTCGAGATCTCTTTCATCAGCGACGGCAGTCCGCCTGCATAGAAAAAATCTTCCATCAGATATTTACCTGAAGGCTGCAGGTTCAGTAGGCAGGGCAACTGGCTCGCTAGCTTGTCCCAGTCTTCCAGCGTTAGCGGCACACCCATGCGTCCGGCCATGGCCAGCAGGTGCACGACGGCATTCGTCGATCCGCCGATCGCGGCATTCACCTTGATCGCATTCTCGAAGGCTTTGCGGGTCATGATCTGGTCCATGGTGAGATTGTCCTTCACCATTTGCACGATGCGTCGGCCCGTCAGTTGCGCGAGACGATTTCGACGCCCATCGACGGCAGGAATCGCTGCATTCTCCGGCAAGGCCATGCCCAGCGCTTCGACCATGCTCGCCATTGTCGATGCAGTGCCCATGGTCATGCAATGACCGTGAGAGCGGTTCATGCAGGATTCGGCCTCAATGAATTCTTCCTGAGTCATTTGCCCCGCGCGCACCATTTCCGACATCATCCAGACGCCGGTACCGGATCCAATGTCTTCGCCACGGAATTTGCCATTCAACATCGGCCCCCCGGACAGACCGATGGTCGGCAGGTTGCAACTAGCTGCGCCCATCATCAGCGACGGCGTGGTTTTGTCGCAGCCCATCAGCAGCACGACGCCATCGATGGGATTGCCGCGTATCGATTCTTCGACGTCCATGCTGGCCAGATTACGAAACAACATCGCGGTCGGGCGCAACTGCGCTTCGCCCAAGGACATCACCGGGAATTCCAGTGGAAAACCACCGGCTTCATACACGCCACGCTTCACATACTCGGCCAGCGTCCGGAAGTGACTGTTGCACGAGGTGAGATCAGAAAAGGTATTGCAGATGCCGATGACGGGACGGCCATCGAATTGATCATGAGGATGGCCCGAGGCTTTGGTCCAGCTGCGGTGCAGAAAACCATCTTTGTCCGGCTTGCCGAACCAGGCCGTGCTACGCAAAGGTTTGTTCTTTTTATCGTCGTTGCTCATAGCAGCAAATTCTCCTCATTGTTGTCGTTGCGTTCAGGACGTCGACATCGTTTTTTTCAGCTCGGGTGGGTTCGAGAAATTTTTACGGAAATAATCTGGTGAGTTTTCTGAGTACTTCACACCGGTCATTTTGATTGCGTTGTCATCGACCTTATGCAGCGGTGTGTATTGCGGATGATGGTGCTCCAGGTAGGGATTGTTACGCGCCGCGTTATAGCAGAAGAGTACTGTCCAGCGTCGGTTCGGCGAACGGTTCTGATCTGAGCGATGCATCACATTCGCATGGAAGAACAAGCCATCGCCGGGCTCCATCTCACAATACACCCGCTCCAGGGTTTTGAGCATTTCTTCAACCCGGCGCGGATCGGCACCCACTTGCTCGCCGGGCAGTACGCCATGATCGACACGTCCCGCATGATGCGACCCGCGAATCACCTGCAGGCAGCCATTCTCGCGCGTGGTCTTGTCCAGCGCGAGCATCATGCTCGCCATGTAGGGGAAAGTGCAGCCGTTGTGGTACCAGTAGCCATAGTCCTGATGCCATTCCCAGGCGCCGCCTTCCAGCGGCTCTTTTGCGGTCAGCTTCGAGTGATAGTGATACACCTCGCCCCCGAGCATCGATTCCATCGTATCGACCACGCGATGTGACCGGGCCGCCAGCCCATAGACGCTATCGCCCGGATGGTTCCAGGTCGCCATGCGCGTGGACTTGCCAGATGCATCATGCCGGTCATACAGACTGGCCTGCAGCTGGGGGTCCGTCTCGATCGCGCCGCGCAGTATCGCGATCTCTTCCTGGTCAAACAGTGAACGTACCAGCACATAGCCGTCACGCTCGTAGGCGATCTGCTGCTCTGGGGTGAAGATGGAAGGCATGCTCGTCTCCTTGGGGTGATGGTTGCAGGAGCTGCGCAGAGGGCTCAGCGCTCTCTACGCTGCCAGCTTAACCGGTTTGCCCCCGCTTGAGAATTTGTGTGAAGATCTCTTTTTGTATTACAAAGTCCCGTGGCCGCCCGGCGACGGGTAAGATCCGCCCATTACTAAAACAAAAACAGGACGAGGCAACATGAGTACTCCCGCACCCACCCCCATTGAACCAACTCTGGCCCAGCAGGAAGCCGCACGCACGCTGCACGGACTGTGGACTCGCAGAGGCCGCTTTGCTGCGCTGCCAGAAAACATCCGCCCAGCGACCCGCCGCGACGGCTATGCGGTGCAGCAGGCATTTGAGCAGATCCATGGGCAGACGGTGTCTGGCTGGAAGATCGCTGCTACCAGCGCCGATGGCCAGCGCCATATCAATGTCGATGGGCCGCTCGCCGGCCGTATCTATCAAGACCGCCTGCTGCCGGTCGGCGCGAACGTGTCGCTGAAGGACAATCTGATGCATGTGGCCGAGATCGAATTCGCTTTTCGCTTCGCGAAGGATCTGCCGCCGCGCGCGACTGAGTACACGGTGGGCGACGTGTTGGCTGCAGTGGCTTCCGTCCATCCGTCAATTGAAGTGCCCGATTCGCGCTACGAAGACTTCGTAAAGGTCGGCACCGCGCAACTGATCGCCGACAATGCCTGTGCCTGTCTGTTCATCCTGGGTCCGTCCGCCACGGATTGGAAAGAATTTGATTACCTGAATCAGGCCATCATCGTGACGCTGAATGGTGAAGCGATCGACTCTGGCTATGGCCGTAACGTACTCGGTGATCCGCGCGCGGCACTCACCTGGATCGTGAACGAACTGTCATCAATAGGCGTGACAATGAGGGCCGGTCAATTCGTGACCACAGGCACTTGCCGGGTACCAGTCAAGGTGCAGCCCGGCGACGCCGTGCATGCTGACTTTGGCAAACTGGGGCAGGTGAGTTGCAAGTTCTCTTTGTGATCAGCAGAAAGATCTGATTGCCAGTTATCGACAAATCTAAAATATCTGATCAAAAGACGCTAATGCAAAAGATCTCAAATGCGACAACTCACTATGATGCGGTAATCATCGGCGCTGGCTTCTCAGGCATGTATCAACTGCTCTCGCTGCGCGACAAACTGGGCCTCAAGGCCCGGGTACTGGAAGCAGCCGATGGTGTCGGCGGCACCTGGTATTGGAACCGCTATCCAGGTGCGCGTTGCGATTCGGAAAGTCACTCGTATTCCTACTATTTCTCGAAAGAGCTGCTGGCAGAATGGAACTGGACCGAACGATACCCGGAGCAACCCGAGATACTCCGCTACCTGAATCATGTTGCCGATCGTTTTGACCTGCGCCGCGACATCCAGCTGAACACGCGCGTCCAATCCGCGCGTTATGACGAAGCTGCCAATCGCTGGACGGTGACGACCGAGCAGGGAGAGATCTTCCAATGCACCTACTTCATTACTGCAGTGGGTTGTTTGTCGTCAGCCAATGTACCCAAGATCGATGGACTCAATGATTTTGGCGGAGATTGGTATCACACCGGGCAATGGCCGCACGAAGGTGTAGATTTCACTGACAAGCGGGTCGGTGTGGTTGGCACAGGATCGACGGGTATACAGGCGATACCGGTGATTGCTGCGCAAGCCAAGCACCTGACGGTATTTCAGCGCACGGCAAACTACAGCATCCCTGCGCGCAATGCGCCACTCACCGAAGAATTCAAGCGCTACGCTAAAGAGCATGCGAACGATATTCATGTGATCATGAATTCGAACACCAATGCGCACCCTTTCTATATCAAGAGCCGCTCAGTGTTCGACGTCAGTGATGACGAGCGCGAGCAGATCTTTGAAGCCGCTTGGGCTAAAGGTGGGCTGGCCTTTCGCGCTGAGTTTTCTGACACTCTGCTCGATGCGCGCGCGAACAAACTGGTCGCTGATTTCATTCGGCGCAAGATCCGCGCTATCGTAAAAGACGAGACTACGGCCGAACTGTTGGCCGATATCGATCATCCGTTTGCCGCCAAGCGGCCACCAGTAGATTCGCATTACTTCGAGACCTACAACCTGCCGCATGTCGACCTGGTCAACATTCGCAAGCATCCTATCGAACGCATTACAAGCAGCGGTATAAAAACTGCCGAAAAAGTGTATCCGCTCGATATCATCGTCTTCGCGACCGGATTCGATGCGATGACTGGCTCACTACTGAAAATTGATATCGAGGGCCGGGATGGGCTGAAGCTCAAGGACGCATGGCACGCCGGTCCGCGTAATTATCTGGGGCTGCAGGTGCCGGGCTTCCCGAATATGTTCACTGTCACAGGTCCGGGCAGTCCTTCCGTGCTTTGTAATATGCCGCCAGCAATCGAGCATCATGTGGACTGGATCACCCATTGCATCGGGCATATGCGGACGCAAGGCATGCAGCGTATTGAAGCAGATGATCAGGCCGCCGACGATTGGGTACTGGAAGTAAATGAAGCAGCGAATGCGACCTTGCTGCCCAGTGCAACGCACTCTTGGTACCTTGGCGCGAATGTGCCTGGCAAGCCGCGCGTGTTCATGCCGTATGCAGGGGGTTTTGCGAAATACCGCAAGATTGTCGAGGAGCGAACACGGGCGGGATATCAGGGTTTCAGGCTGATGGCGTAGAAGCAAGTTGGCACCGCCGTTAGTTCAGACAGATTGTATGCCCTCGCGACAGATAAGAGGCGGATGTTGATTTGAGTGGAGGATCATGGGACTGGTGTTAAAGAATGATGTCCGGAGTCGGAATTCGAGCTGTTTAAGACATCGAAGTCCGCAGGTATGAGTATAGGGTTGTGTCAATCAAGCACGGTTACATCATGCATGGTGACAGCATTAATTTTTCAAGCAAACTTATGCAAGCAGTATGGTTTGATGTGGTGTTGCCAATATCAGGCCGCAGGGAAGCGGCCTGATATCAAAACGTCTGGACCCCGTCTTAGCTATTGTTTCTCCACAGTGGCGCGAGCAAAGCAAGTTGTCGTGCCATCAGATCGGCGTACAAATGCTTACTCGTCTCGGAGATGCTCGTTTCATTTAGACGTAAAACCCTACCAGACATTGAATCAAGTTCGCTAGAAAGATTGGTTTTGAAATTTTTTAGTAAACGGTCAGCTGCTTCAGGGGAAAGTTGGAGAGAGCTCGATTCCGTGGATTTAATGTGTTCTTTCCAAGCATTTTTCCATGCATTGGTGATGCCGTAGGCAAATGGCCTATAAAAACCAAGACCCGACAAGATGTCAGGCAGTATTGCTAATGATGTTTCGTTTTTCATTAAATCATATAGCGTATAGAAAATTCGATTAATGATGGGCTGTATGTTCTCTTTTTCCCATCGCTCACCTTTCTCTATAAGGTTATCAATTTCGGTCATGGCTGAATTAGTGAGTCTTTGCACAAGACTGGTGGTGAATTTGTCGCTGAAGTTTCCATATAAATCGGAAGAGTCAGTCATGCCTAGTCGCCATTCAAGTAATAGTGCATAGATACCATGTTTCGCTGACTCTGCTTGCCGGTGCGTCAGTCCTTTGAGGGCGTCACCGAGCGAAAATTTTATGGCATCCAGAATTATAAATTTTTCGGCGATCTTTGCCATCAGAGGAAAGTTCGTTATACCGAGTTTGGCGCGACTATCATTTTCCGGATGCTGATCTTTTTCGACATTAAGTGAAGCAGGATCATTCAAGGCTCGCGAAAGAATATCTTTGATAAAAATATCTTTGGTTGATCGATGCGCTTCCTCAAGTAATTGAGTCCCACGAGGGTGTTGCAAGGTTGCTTGCGTCAACGGCATGATTGCTGATACAAGATTATGTTCGATGGCAAGTAAGATCGGTGTTTTCCCATCAATTTTCTCGGCCATGTCTGACATGGGGGCGAGAAGGTTAATGATTTCTATATAGCGGTCGATGGCAGCGGGGTGAGGCCAGTCTCCGCTCAATTCTTCGATCAGTCCCCGGAGCGCATGAGCCATTGCGTTGAAGCCATTGGGGGCAACGGCGGGGTCTTGCCAATTTTCCAGCAGTCGCTTGGTTAATGTTCCATATCTGGGAAATGCATATAATAGACATCTGTGAAGAAACGCATCCCTTTCGTTGCTTTCAATGTGGCGCAGAGCCCCCCTCGAAATCAGCCATTCAATTGCCTCAAAATTGTTACATGTTAATGCCAATCGTAATGGCATCATGTGCTCCGGTCCATCATCAAAATCGTCACCTGCAACACGAATCGCGCACATGAATCTCATTTTGTAGTACCTTGGGAAAATGATCATTTTTTGAAAGACGTCTACTCCTTTTGAATGAATCCATGTCAAAGCTTTGGTTCCTCCAGACTCTATGGCGCAAACTGCTAATGTACGGCCGTCCGGCTGAATATGATCAAGATCTCCACCTAATTCTAGTATCCAGGACATCAGGTCTGGGGCATCGGCTCTTGCGGCCAATTGCAGTGAATAATTGAGTATTTTTTTTTCTGAATTTTCTCTTAACGCTCTCTTGATGAGCATCTCAAGCATTTCGGATTGATTATTTTCTGCAGCATAGTCAAGCGCATTTTCCCGAAAATTATTAGTTGACCAAATATCGGCTCCGTTTTCAATTAGCCATCTTAAAAGTTTAGGTTGGTTGGTTTTGATAGCTATATGGGTGAGGCAACCATGGTACGGACAATGCATTGGAAAATATTGATCGATTCCGCCCTTTTTTTTTAATAAAAATTGGAGATCGCTCAGATTTCCGTTAGTCGCGGCTTTAAAAATCTTAAATCTGTGATCTGATAATGAATATTTATTTGTTGAGGGATCGTCGTCGGACGCTTTTCTTTGTGTTGATTGTGTATTTATATTGCTTCGATTGGTTGCAATGATGATGTTTGCCGATGAATCGGTATGTTGATCTTTTTCATTGATTTCAAAATCGCTTGGTGCGAGGAGAGGGGAGGAAGTCGGAGCATGATTTCGAATTTCAGGACCTTGCGTGGGAAGGTCATTTCGTTGTGGCTTCGAGTTTTCTTCTTGTTCGCGCGACTGTTCTAATAATTGCTCATTTTTGGTGATGGCAGATGATAGTGAATACATTGCTTTTCCTTCGATCTATGGGGTATTTCAATTCCAAGCAGAAGACGTCCAGTAGTGATCTGCTCCAGCTTTTCGATATGCCAAGTGCTAGTGTCTTTTGGCACTGAATGGTTGCATGGCATAGTCCCCGCTTGGAGATGGATAATTCCTGAGGATGCCGTTCACTTTGGCTGTAATTTGTGTGTTGCCAGATGAGATGGCCGAGTGACAGCTTTTTGACGGTGTCTTGGCCGTATTTCAACAGATCAGGGTACAGCCATATCTCGGTGTATCTCTCGAATCAGATTCTGTATATCTCGAGTATCCGCAATTTTTTGTCGTACAGCATGAGGATATCCAGGTCTGCATGCTCGCTCAGTTAGACCTAGCGAAGAGCGACGCGAGAATCTCATTGCAGAAAAAAATGAGATTTCAAGCAAGACTCGCAATCCTGGAAACCTGGTTTGGCAGCGCCGTGAGTGCATCACGGCCACGATATCAAAACGACAGAAAAAATTTATCCGCTCGATATCACTGTCTTTGCGACCAGTTTCGACGCGATGACTGGTTCGCTACTGAAGAGCATTATTGAAGGTCGCAAAGTACTCAAACTCAAAGACGCATGTTACGCGGGCCCGTGCAACTATCTAGGGTCACCGGTGCCTGGCTTCCCGAATATGTTCACCGTGACCGGCCCTGGCTGCCCTTCGGTATTGTGTAATGTGCCGACCGCGATCGAGCACCATGTGGACTGGATCACTAAATATATCGCCCCTATGCAAGCACAAGGGGTGCAGCGGATCGAAGCATACGAAAAGGCCGCTGATAGCTGGGTACCGGAGGTGAATGAGGCTGCGAATGCTACCTTACTGCCGATTGCCACCCACTCATGTTACGTGGGCGCGAATGTTCCCGGTAAGCCGAGGGTACCCTTACCCTACGCGGGTGGTTTTGCCAAGTATCGCAAGATCGTCGAGGAAAGGACGCAGGCGGGGTATCAGGGTTTCTCTCTCAGTACCTAATATCTTGTTACCGCATCAGCACACCACCATTCACATCCATCACACTCCCTGCGATGAACGACGCTGCAGGTGAAGATAAAAACACAAGCGCATTCGCAATCTCCTGCGGATCGCCCATGCGCTTCATCGGGTAATTGTCTTTGTTGTAGGGTTGTCCATCGGTCATGCCGGTGGCGATGGGTCCGGGGGCGACGGCATTGACGCGCACATGGTGCGGTGTCGCGCGCTGCGCGAACCAGCGCACCAGCGCATGCACACTGCCCTTGGAAGCTGCGTAGTGCGGCGCTGCCAGCAAGCCGCCCATCCAGCCTGCGATCGAGCCGCACAGCGCGATGCTGCCACGCTTGCGCTCTATCATGCCAGGCATGACAGCTCTGACCAGATTGATCGGCCCGAGTACATTCACGGTCATCACTCGATGGAATTTATCGTCCCACTCCGGCTGCATCCAGTCTTCATCGAACGGACAGATCGCCGCAGTATCGATCAGCGCATCAAAGGGGGCGTGGCGGGCGACCAGTGCCTCGACCGCTCGGCGATCCGCAATATCCAGTGGCTCGACCGCCTCTACATCCCGCAGCGTAGAAGCCAGTGATGCCATTCTCTCTATAGTACTGTCGACATCGGTGAGTACGGTCGTTGCACCGAGTTGGCTGCATAGTTTTGCGGTTTCGGAACCAATACCGCCAGCAGCACCAGTGATCAGCACGCGCAGGCCTTGCATATCAAAGGCTTTGGGTAAGGTGGAGCTCATAAGGTCTCTCTGGATTTTAGGTCTGTTAAGGATGGCGATTGTCGCGGCTCATCTTGAGGTCGCTGGATCCCGGCCTGCGCCGGGATGAGGTTTCATGTGCTACTGGTCCGAGCATCGTCGCTCTGGCGCAGACCGGGGCCCAGTAACTTTTGTCGTGTATCGAGAGGTTAGAGCTTAATTGACGGGTATCAGGCAAAGCGCCGCTCTTATACGGACAGATACCGCTGCTTCACTTCTGCATTGGCTTCCAACTCGCGGATGCTGCCTTCGAAAACGTCGCAGCCTTTATCGATCACCACCGCGCGATCTGCGAGGCCAAGGCAGAAATGCAGATTTTGCTCAGCCAGAATAATGGTGGTGCCAAGCTTGCGCAAATCATCGACCAGCTCGCCGATTTTTTGCACCATGATCGGCGCGAGGCCTTCGCTGGGCTCGTCCAATAGCAGCAGGCTGGGGTTGCCCATCAGTGAGCGGCCGATAGTCAGCATCTGCTGTTCGCCTCCAGATAGCTGTCCGCCGAGTCGCTCACGTAAAGGCTTCAGCAGCGGCAGCATGTCGTATACGCGTTCTATGCTCCAGTCCTGCTCACCATGCGCGCCGCGCTTGGCCGCGATGCGCAGATTGTCATCAACAGACAGCTCGATGAAGATTTGCCGGTCTTCCGGCACAAAGCCGATGCCGGCGCGCGCAATCTTGTGAGAGGGCTGCCCGGTGATGGATTTGCCTTCCAGTTCGACGCTTCCGCGTTTGGCAGGAATCACACCGGCGATGGCTTTCATGGTCGTGCTCTTGCCAGCACCATTGCGCCCCAATAGTGCAAGTGTCTCGCCTTGGCTCACACTCAGCTTCAGCCCGAACAGCACCTGGCTGCTGCCATAGCTCACGTCGAGCGACTTTACTGTCAGCATGCTGCTCATGCGTGCGCCTCCTTTGGCGTGCCGAGATAGGCTTCGATCACCGCAGGGTTGTTGCGTATCTCATCCGGCGTTCCCTGCGCCAGCAGCTTGCCGTAAGAGAGCACATGGATATGCTGCGATACTTTGAATACGATCTCCATGTCATGCTCGATCAGAACGACCGTCAGTCCGCCTTGCTTCCACAATGCATAAACCGTATCAATCATTTGCCAGCGTTCTTCTGGCCCCATGCCGGCCACGGGCTCGTCGAGCAGCAGTACCTTCGGTTTGAGCACTAACGCCAGCGCGATATCGAGCAGCTTCTGGTCGCCATGCGAGAGATTGCCGCTGACCACATCTGCCTTATCCTGCAAGCCAAGCTGTTCCATCACCTCATGCGCGCGGTCGCGTGTTTGTGCTGTGGGAAAACGGCCGCGCATTTGCAAGGATTGTCCGAGCGGCGATTGCAGCGCTGCGCGCAGTGACTCTTCTACCGTGAGTGATTTGAAGAGCTTGGCGACCTGAAATGCGCGGCCGATACCCTTGCGCACGATCTCGCTGCTGGGCAGGCCGACGATGTCCTCGCCATCCAACAGGATGCGCCCGGAATCCGGCTGCAAGCCGCCCGAGATCAGGTTAAAGAAAGTGGTCTTGCCCGCGCCATTGGGTCCGATCACTGCCGACAGTGAGCCGGCAACGAAGTCGATCGACACATCTGAGGTCGCGACCACGCCGCCGAAGGATTTGCGAAGATTCTCGACTTTCAGCATGGGCTGTCCGTGTGGTTATGCACTCAAAGATCGTTCAGGATGTGCGTGGGCCCTGCATGCCGCCCCAGGTATCCCAGGTGCTTCCGGCCATCCAGCCACAGTCGATGGGCATCGTGATGCCCGTGATGGCACGTGCGGCATCGGACAACAAGAAGCCGATGCCATCGGCCACTTCATCCGGCATCACCAGACGGTTCATCGCTGAGGGTTGTGCCAGTTCTGCAGGATCACGATCACCACGATCAATTGCCGCCTGCAAGCCCTCCGTGAGCGTGAAGCCTGGCGCGACCGCATTCACCCGCACACCGGAACGCCCCCATTCGGCCGCGAGCCCCATGGTCAGCGATGCGACTGCTGCCTTGGCCGGGCCATACGCATGCAAGGGAGAAGAACGGAAGCTGGTGATGGAAGCGATGTTGACGATCGCCCCATGTCCGCGCGCTGCCATGCGCGACCCGAAAACCGCGCAGCACAAGTAGGTACCGCGCAAGTCAATGTTGGTGACTGCATCCCAATGATCCATCGGGAGCTGCTCTGGCGGAAGCTTGCGCTGCAGGATGCCAGCGCTATTGATCAGGTAGTCGATAGCGCCATGCTCTTTTTCGATCAGCTCGGCGACGTCGCGCACACGCTGGTCCTCCAGTACATCGCACGCATAAAATGCTTTGACGCCCAGATCTTTGGCTTTCGCTTCTGACCAGCCGGCGGGTAGATCGAGCACGATCACGGTATCGCCGCGTTTTACATGATGCCGGACGCAGGCTGCGCCGATGCCGCTTGCGCCGCCAGTCACGACAGTCAGGGGTTTCTTGCTCATTGCTTGTCTTCCTTCTTGCGGATGGTTTGTATCAGTTGTTCTGCAAAATCCGTGATGCCACGCTTGAAGCCCAATGCAAACAGCAGCACCACCGTGCCCAATGCAAGCCCGTGATATTCCGTGCTGCGCGTGATCACATCATTGAACAGCAGCAGCAGGCCCGCGCCGACCACCGGGCCGATAAAAATGTGCAGGCCGCCCATCATGATCATGAAGGTCGCTTCGCCCGACATCGTCCAGTAACTGAACTCAGGGAAGGCGCCAGAGACAAACAGCGCCATCAGGATGCCGCCCACGCTGGCGAGCGAGGCCGCGAGAATGAAGGCGTACAGCTTCACTCGCCACACATCAATGCCCAGATAGCGTGCGCGCTCGGCGTTATCGCGCACCATGCGCAATGTGTAGCCGAACGGTGATTGCAGCAGCGTGCGCATCAGCAGCAGACTACCCACGCCGAGCACGCAGGCAAACCAGTAGAACTGGGTCGGATCGGCGAGATGAATCCCAAGGAAGGGTGTGCGCGGTATGCCCCCGGTCAATCCTTGATCACCGCCGGTCAGCGAGGTCCAGGTCAGGATCACGCTGTAGAGCAGCATCTGGAAGGCCAGCGTGATGAAGGAAAAATAAATTTCTTTCAAGCGTACGCAGATCGCGCCGACCACGAGCCCCAAGACCGCGCAGAACAGGATCGCCACCAGCATGGCGAGCGGAATACTGGCGCCGGTCTTTTGCATCATGAGCGCGAACGCATACGCGCCGCCACCGAAGAACATCGCATGGCCAAAGGACACCAGTCCGCCATAGCCGATCAGAATGTTCAGCGATGTCGCGAAAATGCCCATCGCTGCCAGCCTGATCACGTAATCCAGCAGTACGCGCGACGAGGTCAGTGCAGGCAGCAGGGCGAGTAATACCAGCGCAGCCAAGGCCCACAGCAAATCAGTGCGGAAGGTGGAAGATTTCATGCAGTCCTTCCTTCCTTGCCGAGCAGGCCGTTCGGTCGCAGTATCAGGATCAGCGCCATCGCGATGAACATCAGGCCTTCCACGAACAGCGGGAAGCCTATCGTGCCGAATGCGCGTATCAGACCGATCAGCAAGGCGCCCACCAGTGCGCCACTGACCGAACCCATGCCGCCGATCACTGTCACGATGAACGATTCAATCAGGATAGAAAAGCCCATTCCCGGTGACATCGAGCGTACGGGCGCTGCCAGTCCACCGGCCATACCAGCCAGCGCGCCGCCGAAGGCGAATACACCCGCATAGATCAGACTGGTGTTCAGGCCCAGCGCCGAGGTCATGGTCGGATTCTGTGCGGCGGCACGCACGATCTTGCCCATCAGTGTGTGATTCAGGATCGCCCACAGCACCAGCGCGATCAGCGCCGCTGCGCCGATGAGGTACACGTAAAACAGCGGCACGATGCCGCCGAGAATGAACAATGGCGGCGCCTGAAACGCATCCGGCATGCCCATCGACTGGAATTCCGCGCCCCAGACGATCTTGACCACATCATCCATCATCAGCACCAGCGCATAGCAGACCAGCAGCTGCATCAGTACATCGGCGTTGTACACGCGACGCATGAAGAAGCGCTCGAAGATCAGGCCGAACAGTCCGACGCCGAGACCAGCTGCGAGTATCGCGATCATGAAACTGCCTGATACGCGGTAGGCGGTCAGCGCCAGGTAGGCGCCGAGCATGTAGAACGAGCCATGCGCAAAATTCACGATGCCCAACACACCGAAGATCAGCGTCAGGCCGGCGGCGACAAGGAACAGCAGTGCGCCGACGATCATGCCGGTGGACAGTTGCGTGACGATGCAGGACATCGAGCTCACGCATTCAAGCAATGCAGTGGGATTCACTCAATACTCCGGAAAGGCAGGCGGGTTGGTCGCAGCATGATAGGTGCTTGCGCATCATGCTGCACAAACCGCTCCCCGCTGTTTCGAACGGGGAGCGAGGTCAGCAGATCAGGCGAAGCCCTTGCGCTTTTTCCATTCAGCTTCCAGCTCGGCGATCTGTTTCCAGTTGCCGGGGACCGGGTTAGGCATGAATGGCTCTTTGCCGGACAGCTCACCCCAGCCGAGCGCGTAATCGACCAGCGTATGATCTTCTGCCCGCATCGTCAGTTTGCCATTGGCGCCGAAAGGCGAATCGATGCTGAGGCCGGTGAGCGCAGTGGCGATTTTTTTGCCATCGGCGCTGTTGGCTTTTTTCATGGCGGTGGTGAGAAACTGAATACCCGCGGCATTCTGCCAGGCCCAATTCAGCGGCAGGTCTTTGTATTTCGCCTGATACGCATTTGACCACGCGGCGTTACCCGGATTGTTCGGGAAGCTCTTCAGATAGCGATTACCTGAGTGCAGCCCGGCAGGTACGGATTTCACGTTATGAAGCACCGCATAGTCGGCCATGTTCACGCCGAAGAACTGTCTGTCCTTGAACAGTGCGTAGATATTCGACTGATCGATGAAGGAAGTCAGATCGCCGCCCCACAGGCAGGAATACACTGCTTGTGGATTGCCCTGCAGCAGACGCGTGATGTTCTCGCTGTAGTCAGCCTGAAACAGCTTAGGCCAGACATCGCCGACGACTTCCACATCCTTGTTGAAGTATTTCAGATAATCGACGAATTCCGCCGTCGTGTCGCGACCATACGCATAATCGGGTGAGCAGGTCATCCATCGCTTGAGATTCTTGTCTTTCGCGACCTTAGCTGCGTACGCGCCTCCAATCACCGCATCATGCACACCCTGCCGCGCGCAGCGGAATGCCAGCGGCGTGCGCAGCTTGGGATCAGCTGACAGCGCTGATGTCTCCGAACAGGTATGAATGACCAGCACGCCCAGATCACGCGCGACTTCATGTACCGCAAAAGCACCGGAAGATGCTTCGGCATCGTAGATGATCTCGCAGCCTTCGGCGGTCACCAGTTCTCGCGCGACGCGCGCAGCCTCCTGCGGCTGGCCCTTGGAGTCGCGGATCACCAGCTCGATCTTGCGCCCGCCGAGACCGCCAGCGGCATTGAATTTGTCTACTTCCATCTGCGCGGCATTCGTCGACGACTGACCGAGCATCGCGACCCGGCCGGACAAGATCGTCGGCATGCCGACACGGATAGGCTTGTTCTGCGCGAACGACAGGTAAGGAAAGCCCAGCGTGGCCATGCCAGCCATTGCGGTCGCACCCTGCAGCAGCTTGCGACGCTGCGGCTGAGGGGATTGCGGGTTATTGGTGTTTTTGTCGTCTTTGATGCTCATGGTCTTGTCTCCCAAATGTTCAGCGCTCGCTGTGTGGGGTGCCAGCGCGCGCCGCTTATTCAACCTGAAGCGTCATGCCGTTTCAATGCTATGCGGTGTTGCCCTTGTCTTGTTTAGTTTTGCTGAAGCGGCTTTTTATGCTGTGCCGCAGCACTGATCTTCTCATTCAGACCCTCCGAAAAGTCTGCATGTCGTGAATCGAGTATACGGTATCTGCGTGCGCTAACAGACAATAATAGGGCCGCGTTTTTCAGGCGAGGGTCCATGGTCGGTCAGGTCGTCCTGCGGATGAAAGTCGAGATCCATGGTGATGTACCCGAGTCGTAAAGTGGCACACATTACTCGCCGCACCTCGTTATTTAAAAAGCAATTCTTGGGTGGGTTGAATGAAGGCTGGATGTCGTCGCTCTGCAGAGAGCTTGCGCTCTTTCAGGTCGTTTCCCACCAGGTTTCCTCAGAGCCAAAAAAGGGCGGGATTACACTACCGGTCACCGAGACAAGGACACTGATGAAAACCCCCCAGCTCGTCATGGCACTGGTCATGCTATTGACTACAGGTCTGATCCAGTCTGCTGATACGTCCACCGAACGCCGGGACGCCGACCCTCACCGTGCCTACATGCAGCCCATGCCCGAGCTCACGGCCGAGCAGCTGTCGATATTCAAAGAGGGCGAGAAAGCGTTCATGACGTCTTGGGTGGTTTTCCCGCAGCTAAACATACCGAACTGGGATTACCTGCGACCGCTGCCCATGTTCGAGTGGGGTCTCGGCCCGACTTTCCTCGCGAATTCCTGCGCCGCCTGTCATGTGCAGGCAGGGCGTGGACGTACCACGGAGGCGCGCAACACGCCGCTGGTGCAGCAGCAGCTGCGCCTCTCCGTCCCCGGCGAGACCGCGCATGGCGGGCCCATGCCGCATCCGAACTACGGCAATCAGCTGCAATTGTTTGACGTGATCACGAAGGACAAGAACCATATTCGTCAGGGCGAGGCCGATTTGTTTGTCGACTGGCTCCCGTATCAGGTAAAGCTGGCCGATGGTACCGTGGTCGAATTGCGCAAGCCGCAGATTCGGGTGGAAAACCTGAATTTTGGCGAGCTGGGTGATGGTGTCATGACCTCGCTGCGGAATTCACGAGTGATCTTCGGTCTGGGTTATCTTGAGGCAGTCAGCGAGAGCGAAATTCTCGCGCTGGCCAAGGCGCAGAAATCAAAGAAGCTGAATGGTCGGATCAATTATGTGCGCGATGATATTCATGACAAGCTATCGATAGGCCGGTTTGGATGGAAAGCCAATCAGCCCAGCGTGCGTCAGCAGATTGCGGCCGCCTTTCATGGCGATATGGGTGTCACTTCATGGATCTATCCGAAGCAGAATTGCCCGCCTGTCCAGCAAGGATGCAAGGAGATGCTGCCCGGTGACAAAGTCGAGTTACGCGAGCAGATGCTGGATGATCTGACCTTCTGGGTGATGGCGCTCGATGCACCTGCACCACGTGATCAGGATAAGGTCGAGGTCAAACGGGGAGAGCGTCTGTTCACCAAGGCGCAGTGTGCAGAATGCCATGTGCCTGAGCTACGCACGGGTGCGTTCCCCGCCTTGCCGCAGCTGTCTCACCGGCGCTTTCGTGCCTACACCGACATGCTGATTCACGACATGGGTGATGGATTAGCCGATGGACGTCCCGATTTCAAGGCCGGGTCGCGTGACTGGCGTACGCCGCCCCTGTGGGGCGTGGGTTTGTCCAAGCAGGTCAATGGCAGCACGAATCTGCTGCATGACGGACGCGCACGCAATGTGCTCGAAGCCATCCTCTGGCACGACGGCGAGGCGAGAGCCGCACGCGACAAATTTGCAAAGCTAAAGCCTCAGGAGCGAGAAGATCTGATCGCTTTTGTGAATTCTCTCTAGTGTCTGGCTCTCTAGCCCATCACGCACACATTTCCTCTGGAACGAAGCCGTGGAAAGTATTACAAATTAGAAACTTTACTTCCACGAGAGCGTTGTTCAGAGGTGTCCATGAAATCTGCCAAATCTGCCAGGCAGGGAGAGTTGCTGGCGTCGATCGAAGATAAGCTAGCGAAGATCGAAAAATCCGACATTCCAGAACTGAGCGCTAGCCCAAGTGCATTCAATGAATGGGTAAAACAGCCCGGCGCCATCGAGGTCAGCATGGGCTGGATGAAAACCGCGATCAACGACGAATTAATCTTTACCCGAGATATGGCTGACTGCAGCGCGATCATCCTTTGCACAAATTACGATGAGAGCGCCGGCACCTATGCGCGGCGATCCATGGTGCATGTGGTGGGCTCCAATCTTTCCGTGTTTGATTTAACCAATGACACGCTGAACCTGCTTGACATGGCATCTACATCCTCGAGCAAGCCCTACTGCATCATTGCGCTTGGCACGAATGTGGCAAAAGAACATTTCACAACGATCGCGAATCAGGAGATTCACACCCGCGAAGGAAAAACAGTCAAGCCCTTCGCGGAGCTACAGTCGCTCTGCAACACCGTCATCCTGGAACACAAGAACAGCATCGCCGTCTGGCCCGATGGTAGCTACCTGGTTTTGTGATGTCACCACCACGGATAAAAATCCGGCATCTGAGATGCCTTGGTCTTGAATGCTGGTTTGCGTTTTTCGGTGAATGCGGTGACGCCTTCCTTGCCATCGTCGATGCTCGCATAGAACATCGCCAGCGATTCCACCTTATGTGCTTCCAGCGGATGGCTGAATGCGCTGTTCCGGTACATCATCTGGCGTGCCATGGCCATGGAGACCGGCGAGCGTTCAGCCAGCGTGCGGGCAAGTTCACGCGCCCGCGTCAGCAGCTGGTCTGCGGGTAGCACTTCTTTCACCAGTCCCGCACGGTGCGCCTCTTCGGCACCGAAGATCTCGGCGGTGTGCACCCACTCCATTGCCTTTGACAGGCCGACCAGTCGCGGCAGGAACCAGGTCGAGCATGCCTCGGGCACGATACCGATCTTGCCGAACACGAAGCCGAACTTTGCCTGTTCCGACGCGAGGCGTATGTCCATCGGCAGCTGCATTGTCACGCCCACGCCGACCGCCGCACCATTGATCGCACCGATCACCGGCTTCTTGCAATTGAAGATGGACAGCGATACTCGTCCACCCGTATCGCGCACGCCCTTGACAATCGCAGGGTCGTCGAGACGCTCGTGCATGTCTTTCATGGTCGGATGCTGTGATTCATCCAGCCCGAATACATTGCCCGAAACCGCGAGATCCATGCCAGCGCAGAATGCACGCCCTGCGCCGGTGACAATGATTGCACGTACCTCATCATTGTCGCTTGATTGGTTGAAGACGTCGATCAGTTCATTCGCCATCGTCACCGTAAAAGCATTCAGCTTCTCGGGGCGGTTCAATGTAACGGTCAGAATATTGTCAGAAAGGTCGCAGCTGAGTGTTTCGTAGTTCATGCGTATGTCCTTGTGATTAGCTTTTTATGTCTTGTAAAAATCAGGTGATCGTTTTTCTGCAAAAGCCTTCAGGCCTTCATTGAAGGCGGCAGAATCGAGCAATTCGCGCTGACGAAGGCGCTCATAATCGAGCTGCTCTGCCAGCGTGTTATTCGATGAAGCATGATAGGCATGACGCACTTCTCGCGCGATGCCGGGCGGGCCTTTCGCCAGCCGCGATGCAACGGCAGCCGCTTCAGCCATCAGCGAGGCATCTGACAGGCAGCGCCAGATCATGCCCGAGGCAGCGGCATCGGTAGCGGAAATTTTGTCGCCAAGCAGCGTAGCCGCCTGAGCGCGCGCCCAGCCGATCAGTCGTGGCAATTTCCAGGTCGCGCCCAGATCGGGAATCAATCCCAGTCGCGGCGAAAAGGTCAGCATGAAATACGCTGACTCCGCAGCAAGCACGATGTCGGCAGCCAGCGCAATGCTGACGCCCGCGCCGGCGCACGGACCGTTCACAGCCGCCACCACCGGAAAGGGCAGATCATGAAACGCTTGAATCACCGGATTGAAATATTCGGACATCAAATGCGCCTGACGCACGCCAAAGGATTCATCCGGCAGACCGGGCACGCCGCCTTCTTCCAGCTGCCAGCCAGCGCAGAAGCCGCGTCCTGCGCCGGTGAGTAGCAGCGCGCGCACGCTCTCATCGGCGTGCAGGGTTCTGAGTGTGCTCAACAGATCTTTCACTGCTTGCAGCGACAGGCTGTTCAGCGAATCAGGACGGTTCAGTGTCAACACCGCGACATCATCGTCGCGGGTGAGCAGCAGATTGTCACGCATGAGGTCTCTCTATTGTTTTTATTATTAGACGATGTTCAATTGACCTTGATTTGCCTAGTCCATCCATAAGGGTCGGGTGCGCGGCCGTATTGGATGTCCGTCAGCGCGGTGTAGAGCTTTTGCGCGACCGGCCCGGTCTTTTCATCATTGATCCGATACTCTTTGCCCTTGTAGCCGAATTTCCCGACCGGCGAGACGACCGCCGCCGTGCCCACGCCAAAGGCTTCGGTGATGCGACCTTTTTCTATGTCGGCCAGCATGTCGTCCACATCAATACGCTCCTCGCTGATGGTCAAGCCCAGATCAGGGGCGAGCTGCAGCACCGATTCGCGCGTGACACCATGCAGGATGCTGCCCGACAGTGCCGGTGTGACGATATGTTTACCATCGCGCACGAACATGATGTTCATCGCGCCGACTTCTTCGATGTAGCGACGCTCGATGGCATCCAGCCACAGCACTTGCTGATAGCCTTGCTGACGTACCTGTTCCGCGACCCACACCGTGCCCGCGTAATTGGCCGTTGTCTTGGCCTCGCCAGTGCCACCTCGCACGGCGCGCACGTATTCATGCGAGATGTGCACCGACACCGGATTGAAGCCCTTCGCAAAGTAAGGGCCCACCGGACTCAGGAAAATGTAATGCATGAACTCGCGGCCGACGCGTACTTCTAATGTTGGCTCGCTGCTGAAAATCACCGGGCGGATATACAGCGAGCAGCCGGGTAGCGTGGGTACCCATGCATGCTCGAGCTTTACCAATGCTTCGATGTAGCCCATGTGCGTATCTGCATCGATCTGCGGCATACCCAGACGCGTTGCAGAACGATTCAGTCGCGCCATGTTGCGATCGACGCGGAACAGATTGATGTTGCCATCCGGGCGGCGATAGGCCTTGGTACCTTCAAAAATATCCAGACCGATATGCAGCACTTGCGCCACCGGGTGAATGGATATGGGGCCAAAAGCCGTCACGCGCTGATCATGCCAGCCTTTGTCCTGTGTGTGCTGCTGCACGAACATGCGGTTGGTGTACATCACGCCGAAGCCGGGGTTTTCGGGGAGTTCGACGGGGCGAGGGTTGTGTAGAGGTTCGATGAGCATTTGAGTGGTTGTTGTGTGCGGCGAATGTTTGTCGGTGTGTACAGTCACGACGCTGGACCCCGGCCTGCGCCGGGGTGACGGTGAATAAATCGGTCGAACTTGAAACGGCCATCCCGACGCAGGCCGGGATCCATGCTGAATCCGATAGTGAATCAGCCGAGCAGGGCGGATGTCACTTGCCCTCAGACTCTTTCCAGGCTGCCATCAAGGTATTCGACGGCAGCGACTCATCCAGCAGCTTCTTGCCCTGTTCTATACCTGCAACTGGCAAGCCTTTCGGATCGAGCAAGCCAATCTGCACCAGCACACTCGCCTGATCCCAGTAGATATGTTCGTGATAGAGCTTGTCGCCCCTGAATTTAATGACGGCGAGCAGCGGAATTTCCACGCGCTTGCCTGTCGGTGGTATGCCGGGCAGCATCCACGGTATCTCGCAGGTGTGCGTGAAGCAAAACAGCATTTCATCGACTACCTGATTCGTGCCCACGGTGCGCGATATCGGCACCAGCGAGGTATCGGGCGGATTGCTGTTAACGAAGTGATGCTTGTAGAAGCGGTACAGGTCCTTGTAGCCGACACCACCGGTCATGGTCGGAATGTGGTTGACATAGGGCTCGGCGACCATGGTCGCCATGGTGTCATCCACGTTGCGTGTCGCGAATTCATATTCGCAGTGCTTGTCCCACAGCGCAGACAGATCGTAGTGCGGGCCGATTTCTTCGCGCAGCGCAGCGATGCTGCGCTGGTGCGCCATCAGTGCCGACGGCTTGTGATAATGCTCGCCATTCGGACGTGCGAAGGCGTGGTCGGCATCGGGATACACATAAATTTCCATGCCCTCGTATTTGCCGAGGCGTTTCTTGATTTTCTCTTGCGCCTCGGGCGGGCAGTATTTGTCCAGGCCTGCAATATGCAGTACCAGACGGCATTCGATGTCTTCAGCTTCTTTCAGTGCATTCTCAATACCAACGCCGTAATAACCGATCGCGACATCGACATCAGTGCGGCAGGCGGACAGATACGCGAGCTTGCCGCCGAGGCAGAAGCCGAGCACGCCCACATCACCCGTGCAGCCTTTCATCTCGCGCAGCGTGGTGATCGCATCCTGAATGTCTTCCACGCCCAGGTCTTCATCGAAGCCTTGATAAAACTCGAAGGCCTTTTGCCAGTCTTCGGGCGTATAGCCGAGCTGCACGCCCGGCTTCTGACGCCAGAACAGATCGGGCACCAGCGCAACATAGCCTTCCTCGGCGTAGTAATCGGCGATCTGCCGCATGTTGGCGTTTACACCAAAGATCTCTTGAGCGATCACCAGACCCGGACCTTTGCCGGACGCGGGTTTGGCGAGATAAGCGCCGAATTTGCCGCTGCCATCGCTGGCTTCGATCTTGATCATGCGGGAGGTGATGGAAGGCGAACTGTTATTTTTCATGTCATGTCCTCGGGGCGATCTTGACTGGGTTCTGGCATCGGCGATTTTCTTGCACGCCGGCTTCGCCCGATACGGTAGCATACGCAGGCTGGACCCACACCGATAACAATAAGGAGACAAACAAGATGGACATCAAGAACAGCGTAGCCCTCGTTACAGGCACCAACCGCGGCGTGGGACGCGCCATTGTGGAGGCCTTGGTCGCCGCCGGTGCGCGCAAAGTCTATGCTGCGGCGCGCAATACTGATGGCATCAAAGATCTGGTCGCGGCGGGCGGGGGCAAGATCGAGGCGGTGCAACTGGATATCACCAACGATTCGCAGGTCGCGGCTGCCGCCGCACACTGCAAGGACGTGAATCTCCTGATCAATAACGCGGGCTCTAACCATGCGTCCGGCTGCATTTCCGCGCCGTCGCTGCAGGCGGCTCGCGCTGAAATGGAAACCAATTATTTTGGAACGCTGGCCATGTGCCGCGCATTCGCGCCTGCGCTCAAGGCCAATGGCGGCGGCGCACTCGTCAACGTCGTGTCGATTGTCGCCAAGGCGACCATTCCTGCGTATGGTTCGTACAGCGCTTCCAA
The DNA here is from genome assembly GCA_041182625.1 of Pseudomonadota bacterium. GTDB lineage: Bacteria > Pseudomonadota > Gammaproteobacteria > Burkholderiales > Burkholderiaceae_D > Pernthalerella. The sequence goes on from JBEGNF010000006.1 coordinate 39,750, forward strand.
GGGCGCGAATCTGCGCATGACCGAGAGCGTGCGTGCCGAACTGGCCGCACAAAAGACGGCTGTTCATGCGGTCATGACCGGTGCGGTCGATACGGATATGGCTAAAGGCTACGATGGTCCAAAGAATACGACGGCAGAAGTCGCGCAGGCCGTTCTCGCCGGTGTGCAAAGCGGCGAAGAGGACATCTACGTCGGCGACATGACCGGCTGGATCAATGGCGCGCTGAAAGAAGACCCGAAAGGTCTGGAAAAGCAGCTCGCTGCCTTCCTCCCGGGCTGATCGTCGAAACACGCACGGAGAGATGAGCATGTTCTCGCGCTTCAGACGATACGTAGCGTGCTTCCTGTGGTCGCTGTTGCTGCTCGTTCAGCCTGCAGTGGCAGCGGACCAGATCTCCGTCACGCACTGGGGGGTGCTGCTGTATGGCGCACCCTACGCGGTCGCGATGGATAAGGGTTACTTCAAGCAGGCTGGCATCGATATCGATGGCGTGCTCAGCTCCAAGGGTGGCGGCACGACGGTACGCAACGTGATTCAGGGTGGCTTGCCTTTCGGTGAAGTTGCGTTGGGTGCGGCCATTGCTGCCGCGCGCGAGGGCATGGACATCCGCATCGTTTGCGGCGGCGTACAAAATCTTTCCGATATGGTGTGGGTCACACTGCCGGATTCCCCTTTGAAGAGTGTGCAAGACCTGAAGGGCAAAAAGCTCGGTTACACCACGGCCAAGAGCGTGACTGACATGGTGTCCACGCTGGTGCTCAATCACCAGAAAGTAACCGGCGTTGATCGTGTCGCGGTCGGGGGCATTGGTGCGCAGATCACCGCTTTGCAACAAAAGGCGGTTGACGCTGCGTATCTTGGCGAGCCAGTATATTCGCAGAACAAGGCCAAGTTCCGAGTGCTGTTTCATGCGCGCGATATGCTGCCGCAGGCGAATGTGACACAGACGGTCGGTGTCACTACTGCCGAATTTGCCAAGGCAAACCCCGACAAAGTGAAGGCCATCATCGAGGGGCGTCGGCGCGGTGTCGAGTTCATCTATCAGCACCCGAAAGAGGCGGCAGCTATCGTTGCCAAAGTCTATGCATTCGATGCAAAGATCATGGAAGAAGCCATGCTGGCGATGGCGAAAGCGAATTACTGGAGTAATGGTGATTTTGATCTGCCGGGCATGAACGCGATGGCCGAGGGCCTGAAGCTGATGGGCGTGATCGATGGCGCACCGGACTGGCCGAAGCTGATCGACCGCAGCTTCCTCAAGCGTTGATGGCAGTCTCGCTGCAGGTCGACCAACTCTCTCTGGTCTATCGCAGCCACGACCGGCCGGATACACATGCCTTCGGCCCGCTGAGTTTTTCTGTCGCAGCGGGAGAATTTGTCTCCATCGTCGGTCCTTCCGGCTGCGGCAAATCCAGCTTGCTCGACTGCGTATCCGGATTACTGCATGCGACATCGGGAGAGATCAGCATCGATGGGCAGCGGGTCCAGGGCGAAGTCCCACCGCAAGTGGGCATGGTGTTCCAGCAGGATGCGAGCTTTCCCTGGCTGACGGTGCGCGACAATATCGCTTTCGGTCTTCGTCATGGGCGGCAATCGCTGCCATCCACTGACATTGCGGCACGCGTCGATCAAGCCATCACTCAGGTGGGGCTGCATGGTTTTGAAGATCACTATCCCTCGCAACTCTCCGGTGGCATGCGCCAGCGAGTGTCTATCGCACGCACTCTGGTGATGCGTCCGCAACTGTTGTTGCTGGACGAACCTTTCGCCGCGCTTGATCCGCAGACACGCTTGCTGATGGGAGAAGAATTACTCGGGTTGTGGCGTCAGAGTGAGGCTTCGGTGCTGCTAATTACTCATAGCCTTGAGGAAGCGGTGCTGCTGTCTGATCGTGTGCTGGTGATGAGCGCGCGTCCCGGTCTGCTGAAGCACGAGCTGCACACCGGCTGGCCGCGTGATCGCAATGCCGCCACCGCCGCTGATCCGCAGTTCGCGCGACACGTCAACCTGCTATGGTCGGTGCTGCGTGACGAGGCGCACGCCGCGATGCGGATGTGAGCATGCCGCGTCTCTCGCGAATCCTGATGGCGCAGTGCTTATTCGCATTCGCCGTGGTGGCGCTGCTGCAGATAGCTTGCGACATGCGCTGGATCAAGCCTCAGGTGATGGTCAGTCCGCTGATCATGGCATCGTCGCTGGGGCAGTTGCTTAAGCAAGGGACGGTGACCGCTGATCTGGCGGCCACCTTGTCCAGCGCCTTGCAGGCCTTGTCGCTGGCGATCATTCTAGGGGTAACTGGCGGTGCATTGATGCATCGCTACCGTCGTCTGCGACGCGTGCTGCAGCCCGTCGTGTCCTCTTGGTATGCAGTGCCGGTATTCGCGTTTTATCCGATGCTGATTGCCTTGCTTGGTCTGAACCAGCGGCCTGTCGTTGCGATCGCTACGATGTTCGCCGTGGTCGCCATGGCCGTCAATACGCTCGATGGACTGGACCATCTACCAGTATCGCTGCTCAAATCGGCGCGGCTGCTGCAGCTGTCACGGGTCAGCACGCTTTTCAATTTGGTTCTGCCCGCCGTTCTGCCTGCACTGATCACGGGATTCAAGCTGGCGGCCACCTATGCATTCATCGGCGTGATTGCCGCTGAATTCATCTTGTCCACTCACGGGCTGGGACATGCGATTGCGTATGCTTACAATGATTTTGATATGCGCACCATGTATGCGCTGATGTTGCTGGTGCTGATATTGTCTGGTTCAGTACAGCTGGGATTGCTGGTCATGGAACGGCGCCTACTGCGTCACCGCGCAACGCTGGGAGGCTCGTGATGCGCGCCAATGCAGATCGTCTCCTGGCAACGATTTTTCTGCTCGCACTATGGATCGTGCTGCATCATAGCCTCGGTGCCGAGGCACTGGCGTCGCCGCTGGCGACCATCGAAAGAATAATCGCATTGTTGTCCGGCGCTCGCTTATGGTTACATGCCTCAGTGACCTTGTCGGTCTGGCTTGCAGCCTTTGCGATGGCTGCGGTGGTCGGCGTGATCGCGGGCTTGCTGATGGGGCTGTATCAAAGCGCTGGACGGGTTGTCGAACCTTTTATCAGCGCGCTGGCGTCGCTGCCGAAGGTGACCCTGTATCCTGTATTACTCCTGATCTTCGGACTGGGTGTGTCGTCGAAACTGGTGTTCGGCTTCTTGCATGGCGTATTGCCTGTGCTGTTATTCACGCTTGGCGCGACACGCCAGCTGCCATTGATGCAGATGAAAGCGGCGCGGGCGATGGGGCTGTCGCGTGCCAGCTGCCTGCGTCATGTGATGCTGCCGTCGATCTTACCCTCGGTGCTGTCGGGTCTGAGGCTGGGCGCCTCGCTGACATTGCTGGGTGTACTGATCGGAGAGATGTTCGGCGCGCAAAAAGGACTGGGCTTTTTGCTGATGAATGCCATGGAGCTGAATGATACGGCCAGCTTGTCCGCACTGTCGGTGCTGCTGCTGATTGCGGCCCTCGGGCTGAATGCCACCTTCTCGCGGTTCGCTCGGGCGCAGCGCTAAAACATTGACGAATACCGTGTCAAATAAATGCAAATACCGTGATCGCTGTCAGTCACAGCACAATGTCGATCGACGCTGGGCACCCCAATAATCATAAAAAAATCCGGAGACCACGATGACTACGCTTCCTGCCACCATGAAAGGCATCGCAGCTCATGCTTTTTCGCTGCATGCATTCAAGCCTGTACAGCTCGATGTTCCCCGTCCAAGGCGGGGTGAAATCCTGATCAGAGTATCCGCGGCTAGCCTCAACTACCGCGACCTCGCGGTACTGGGGGGTAATTACATTCCCGGTCTTCCGTTGCCGCTGGTGCCGTGCTCAGATGCTTGTGGCCTGGTAGTGGAACTGGGCGAGGATGTCACGCAATGGAAAGTGGGGGATCGCGTAACACCTTTGTACACACAAGGCTGGTACGACGGCAAGCCGACGCCGCAGCAGCGTTTCAAACAAACCCTCGGCATGCCGCTGACCGGCGTGCTTCAGCAATACATCGCGGTGCCGGCCGAGGAAGCCGTCGCGCCCCCACCTTCATTATCAGACGTCGAAGCATCGACGCTCCCCATCGCTGCGCTGACCGCATGGTCTGCATTGCAGGAGGGCGGCATCAAGCCGGGCGACACGGTGCTACTACAAGGGACGGGTGGCGTCGCCTTGTTCGCGTTGCAGTTTGCGAAGGCAGCCGGAGCGACAGCCATCATCACCTCGTCGAGCGACGAAAAGCTCGCGCGCGCGAGGGCGCTGGGTGCCGACATCACCATCAACTACAAGACGCACACCGACTGGGATGTGAAGGTCAAGGACGTGACCGGTGGTCGCGGCGTGGACATCGTGGTCGAGACAGCGGGCGCAACGCTGTCGAAATCGCTCGCATCCACGGTGTTTGGTGGTTTTGTCGGTGTGGTCGGGTTTGTCGCGGGCTACGAAGCCACGATCCCGCTGCGCCAGATGATCGGGCCGATGATCCGCGTGCAGGGTATTGCGGTCGGTTCCCGTACGCGTTTCGAGCAAATGAACCGTGCGATGGAAATGCATCGTATCAAGCCAGTCATCGACCGCGAATTTGCGCTGGATGATGCACAGGCAGCATTCCAGCATCTCGCTAGCGGTGCACACTTCGGCAAAGTCGTGCTTGCTGGTTTCTGATTGTTGAAAGCGAGACCGACATGCTAATGAAAGACAAAGTAGCCATCGTGACTGGCGCGGCATCCATGAAGGGCATAGGCTGGGCGACTGCACGACGCTTCGCGGAGGAGGGCGCGCGGGTCGCGCTGCTCGATCTGAATGCGGCGGCGGTGCAGGAGGCAGCGAGGGCGATCGGCAATACGCATCAAGGCTATGTCTGCGATGTGCGGGATGCGGCGCAATGTCAGCAGGTGGTGACGAACATCATCGCCGACTTCGGGCACGTGGACATTCTGGTCAATAATGCGGGCGTCAGCCAGAGCAAGCGACTGATGGACAGCACCATGGATGACTATGATCTGGTGCTGGATGTGAGTCTGCGCGGTGCGTACAACATGTCGCGCGCGTTGGTCCCGCATCTTCGTTCCCGCAAGAGCGGTGCGATTGCCTGCATGGGGTCGGTCGCCGCGCAGCGAGGCGGTGGTGTTCTCGGCGGGCCGCATTATGCGGCGGCCAAGGGTGGCGTCCAGACGCTGGCCAAGGCGATGGCGCGCGAGCTGGGGCCCGATGGCATACGCGTGAATGCGGTAGCGCCCGGGTTGATCGATACCGACCTGTTGGTCGGTAAGATCGATGATGCCGGGAAGCAGCGCGTGGCAGACTCAGCGCCTCTGGGCAGATTAGGCACGCCTCTCGATATCGCCGATGCCTTTGTTTATCTGTGCAGCGACATGTCGCGTTTTGTGACGGGTGTGGTGCTGGATGTGAATGGCGGCTTGCACATTCATTGATAAGACGGGCGGCTCGCGGGACTGCGAGCCGCTCTTGTCCTGCGCACGCGCTTAGCGCACCACCGCCAACTGCTCGCGTTTTTTGTTGCGGAAGGTGTAGAGCGTTAGCGCGCTGTTCTTCACATCGCCCTTCGCGTCGAATTCAATCAGGCCGGTCACGCCCTGATGTTTGGTACTGGCCATCATCGGCAGATATTTCGCAGGGTCGGAAGAATCGGCCTTCTTCATCGCTTCCATCATCAGCGTTGCGGCGTCATACGCATAGGGCGCATAGATCTGCACATTGCTGTTGTACTTCTTGCGGTATCTCGCACGGAAGTCATCCATCAATTTTTGCTGTGATGGCTCGATGCCACCCGGCTCGGAGCAGATCACGATGTCGTCAATCAGACCTTCACCCGCCAGTACCGGCATTTGTTCCGAGCACACGCCATCGCCGCCCATGAACTTGGCCTTGATGCCCAGCTGCTTCATTTGCCTCAGCATCGGGCCGCCGACCGCGTCGATACCGCCAAAGAAAATCGCTTCCGGATTTTTAGCCTTGATCGCGGTCAGGATGGCGCTGAAGTCAGTGGCCTTGTCATTAGTGAACTGGCGGCTGACGATGTTGATGCCTGCCGCCTTCGCCGATTTGAGGAACTCATCCGCAAGGCCCTGGCCATAGGCAGAGCGGTCATCGATCACCGCGACATTTTTCAGTCTTAGCGTGTCTGCCGCATAGCGGCCCATGACGCTGCCCGCCTGCGCATCATTGGTCACCACGCGAAACGCAGTCTTGTAAGACTGTTGCGTGTATTTCGGATTGGTTGCGGACGGAGATATTTGCGGGATACCGGCATCGTGATAGATCTTTGATGCAGGAATGGTGGTGCCTGAGTTCACATGGCCAATCAGTCCCTGTACCTTGCTGTCGGCCAGCTTTTGCGCCACCAGCGTGGCTTGCCGGGGATCGGCGGCATCATCTTCCGAGACCATCACGAACTTCGCTCTCTTGCCGCCGATGGTGACGCCTTTCGCGTTCATTTCGTCGACCGCCATGCGCACGCCATTCTCGGTGTCTTTGCCCAGATGCGCGATATTGCCGGTAAGGGGGCCGGCATGGCCGATCTTGATCGTCACTTCCTGCGCATGCGCGGCAGTGAAGGACGCGATCAGCACCGGGGACAACAATGCAAAAGAGATCAGGGGAAGGCAGGCACGACGTTTCATGAGGGCTCGCTTTCTTTCGTGTGGGCGTGTTGTTCTTAAAAAGTTAATCTTTGCTGCGACAAAACTAGTATCTAACATTCAAATTGCGGGCGCTGCAGTGGAACATTCAAACAGCTCTTGGTAGCATAGCGAACCTTTTTGCCAGACTTCAAGCGCCCTGTGCTGCTTCATGGCCTGAGCGACCAAAAACATACAACTTAAACCCGTACGATACTCAACGGAACCGGAGACACTATGGCCAACGTCAGTCAACGCGCGCAAAGCCTCGGCACAGAGAATGCCTTCATCGTGCTGGCGGAGGTCAACAAGTTGATCCGCGAAGGCCGCGACATCATTTCTTTTTGCATCGGCCAGCCGGATTTTCATACGCCCATCCATATTCAGGATGCCGGTGTCAAGGCCATCCGCGAAGGCAAGCATGGTTATACGCCATCGGCGGGTATTCCCGAGCTGCGTCAGGCAGTCGCTGAAGACTTCAGCCGCACGCGAGGCATCAAGGTCGATGCCGATGATGTAGTCGTTGGTGCCGGTGCAAAGCCCTTTATCGGTTACACGATCCTCTCCACCACCGATTACGGTGCGGGCGATGAAGTGATCTATCCGGTGCCGGGCTTCCCGATCTACGAATCGCAGATCAAGGCCAATGGTGCCGTCGGTGTGCCCATTTATCTGCGCGAGTCGCGCAACTTCAGCTTTGATCCACAAGAGCTGGCCGACAAGATCACGCCCAAGACCAAGCTGCTGATCCTGAACTCACCGCAGAATCCAACCGGTGGCATCATTCCCAAGAAAGACATGGAAGCGATTGCCGAGATCCTGCGCAAGCATCCGCAGGTATGGATCTTTGCCGACGAAATCTATGGCCGCCTGATCTACGATGGCGAGTTCGTATCGATCGCATCGTTGCCAGGCATGCAGGAGCGTACCGTCATTTCTGATGGCTGCTCGAAGACCTGGGCGATGACGGGCTGGCGACTAGGCTTCATCGCCAACAAGAAGCTCGCGCCTTACTTCACCACCTGGATCACGAATACCGAGTCCTGTGCATCGCAGATCACCCAGTGGGCGGGTGTCGAGGCACTGAACGGTCCGCAAGATGAAGCGGACCGCATGCGTGATATCTTCCACAAGCGTCGCGACCTGATCGTCGGCCTGCTGAATCAAGTGCCGGGCGTCAGCTGCAAGACACCAGGCGGCGCGTTCTATGCATGGCCGAACGTGACGGAAGCCTGCAAGCTGATCGGTGCAAAAGATTCAGAAGAATTTCGTCGTCGCTTGCTGAACGAAGCCGGTGTTGCGGTACTGGCAGATATTCACTTTGGCCCGCGCGTGGATGGCGACGGACAGCACATCCGCTTCAGCTATGCCGCGTCCGACGAGGCAATCAACGCGGGTCTGCAGCGCATGACGGATTTCATCAACAAGAATCGGGTCTGATACCGGGTAAGTTTGATAAAGCGCCCTCTGCCGGTGCAGGCAGAGGGCGCTTTATTTACTACGGCATTCACGCGACCTTCTCGTACAGCGTCACCACACACGCACCCCCCAGCCCCAGATTGTGCTGCAGTGCGAGTTTTGCGCCCTCGACCTGACGCTTCTCTGCGGTACCACGCAGTTGATTGACAAGCTCAGTACATTGCGCGAGACCGGTTGCGCCCAGCGGATGACCTTTGGATAGCAAACCACCGGAAGGGTTCGTCACCGTACGGCCCCCGTAGGTGTTGTCGCCCTCTATGATGAATTTTTCTGCACCACCTTCGGGGCATAGACCCAATCCTTCGTAGGTGATGAGTTCATTGTGCGCGAAGCAGTCATGCAGCTCGACGACTGGAATATCTTTCGGATCCACACCCGCCACTTCATACACTTGCTGTGCCGCTGCATGGGTCATGTCGAAGCCGACCAGCTGGCGCATGTCGCTGTGCGGGCCACCAAACGTGGAATCGAAGTCTGTCGTCATCGCCTGCGCACGGATACGAACGCGCATATCCAGACCATGTTTTTTCGCAAAGGCTTCCGAGCAGACAATCGCTGCCGCGCCGCCGCAAGTAGGTGGGCAGGCCATCAGTCGAGTCATTACGCCCGGCCAGACTGCGGGTGCGGCCATCACTTCTTCTTCAGTCACGACGGTTTTGAACAAGGCCAGCGGATTGTTCGCCGCATGGCGGCTAGCTTTGGCGCGTATCTTCGCAAAAGTCTCCAGCTTGGTGCCGTATTGCTTCATGTGTGCCAGGCCCGCGCCGCCAAAATAGCGCAGCGCCAGCGGAATCCCTTCTGCAGGTACCAGACGGTCGCTGGTCTCATCGAAGCGATCAAAAGGCGAAGGACGATCCTCATACACATTACCGAGAGCGCCGGGCTTCATTTGTTCAAAGCCGACGGCCATTGCACAATCGACTGCACCTGACGCGACCGCTTGCCGGGCCAGCCACAGCGCGGTGGAGCCGGTCGAGCAGTTGTTATTCACATTAACAACGGGTACGCCGCTCATGCCGACTTCATACACGGCGCGCTGTCCGCAGCAGGAATCGCCATACACATATCCCGCATAGACTTGCTGGATCGCAGAGTAATCGAGACCCGCGTCTTCCAGTGCCGCGCGCATCGCGCGTGCGCCCATCAGATGATAGGGATCGCTCGCGCCCGGTTTGGTGAAGGGGATCATGCCGACGCCGACGACATGTACATGCTGGGACATAACACTTCCTTTGTTGTTATAAAAGTTTTTAATGAAAGCCGTTTTGGAAAACCGGATTTTCGCACACGGGTGAGCATCTACTAGACCGTGCCGATAGGGGCCACCGGCGAGCCCACTGCACCGGGCAATCGCAGCGGTGGCGCGGTCAAGAGAAAGCGTGAGCGTTCATTCGCACGTAGCCAGCGCGCCAGCGGAGTCAGATGCCACAGCTCGCCCAGGTGAATGCCCAGCTTGAACAGACAATGCTCATGCAGCGGCAGCGCTGCGCAATGACCGTCATGTGAAGAGGCCGGGTGTGCCTCGACCGCATAGTTATCCGCGATAAGCACGGACAGTTGTGATTCCGTGATCCACTGCAGCAGACGAGGATCGCGACCTTCGAGTACTGCGCAGCTGCCCGCAAGTCGTTCACCATCCGGTTGTCGGTTCATGCCGAGCAAAAGCTCTGCAAAGCCCGTATGCAGGCAGACCATATCGCCCGGTTCGATCCGCACTTTGTCTTTGTTCAGGATGTCGGCCAGCATCGCATAGTCGACGTTCACGCGTTGATTGCCGACATGTGCATGAAGATCAATCATCACTGCGCGCCCCTGCACGCAGCGTTCGGCCATGTGTTCCATGCCCAGTGCGCGCGCGTTCGAGGTTGAGCGTTGATTGATCGAGGGCAGGTCAAAGGCACCACAGTCAGAGGAGTCGCTAGGTCCGCAGATATCTTCGTCGGCACGATAGCCGTTGTAGTACACCGCCTCTGCGTGGCCATCACCATCGGCATCGAACAAAGAGCCCACATGCGCCAGGCTGTCCCACTGTGTGCTGTATTGGGTATGAAGAATCACGAGATCATCGCTGATCACGTCAGTGTGCGTAGGATCATCCTTCCCCAACACGTAGTTCAGATTGGGCTGCCGGTTACGCAGGGTGGGAC
>JBEGNF010000007.1:0-57473 GCA_041182625.1 Pseudomonadota bacterium
GCAGGTTAGTCGGGGCGTAGCGCAGCCTGGTAGCGCACTTGCATGGGGTGCAAGGGGTCGCGAGTTCGAATCCCGCCGCCCCGACCAATCAATTCAATGAACCTAGCGGCGAGCCAATTCAAGGCCACACCACCTCACCGTAGATGGTTTTCACATTGCGGATCAAAGTTTCGTCCAATTCATTGCCCGCGGTAGCGGTTATTTCATCGCCCCCTTCAACCGCTGCATCTGCACGGTTACAAGAACCCAACTCCAGCTCTTTTTGGATACGCTGCAAGGTGATTCTCAACAGCGGCGCTCCGAACTACCTTCCGCAACGAGGTCAGTCGGTCTGGCCGGGGTGCACGTGGCAGACCCGTCCGAGGCGTGAACACGGTAAGCGAGGGGTTCGATACCGAGTTCGGAAGGTGGAGCAAGCCAACCCATAAAACGGGCATGAGGGCAGCATTGGGCTCGCTCGCAGTTAATTAATTTTTAAATAATAATTAATGCCGATTAGTTATTATTTCCTGCAGTTATTACATGTTTTTGGTGAAAATCTGCCAAAAAACTTTATAATGACCAGTTCCTAAAAGATTGCTATAACGCAACACCATTCCGCGAATAACGAGGGGGAACGTCATGCAGCTGATGTGGGTTTCCGGTCCGACCGGCCATGTCCGTACAGTTTCGATCACGGCACGTAAGGTGTTGGTCGGTACGTGCGCGGTTGCTTTTGCGCTCGTGGCAACGGGCTTCCTCCTTTATCTGGTGGGTTTCAAGATCGCAATCGAAGTGCGTCCTGAACTCGCACGCAGCCTTGGCGGCGTGACCACAGAGGCCGAACAACTCCGCATGGAGTCCGTATACCGCGAGCGCTTGGCCAAGCTGCAGGGCATGCTGGATGCGACCGCGCAAGATATCCGTCAATTGCAAGCGCTAAAAAACCGCTTCATGGAGATTGCCACCCCTGCGCCGATGCGCGAGAAGCGCAGCGGCAATGAAGACGGCAAAGGCGGCCCGCTGCTACCCACCAGCCACTCGGGGTTTGCCTCGAACCAGCCGCTGGCAAACTCATTCGAAGAGGCGGCCCATGAAATCGGGCAGTTCCAAAAAGTCGTCGGCAACCTTCGCGACGACTGGAACCGTCAGCTGACTTGGCTGCAAACGCTTCCCACGGGCATGCCGATTTCGGGTGATTTTCGGGTCACCAGCGGCTTCGGTATGCGCAATGATCCTTTCACCGGCATGCTGGCGCGCCACGAAGGTCTCGACTTTACGGCGTCAAGCGGTACGCCGATTGTCGCAACTGCTGATGGCGTGGTTACCCGTTCGGGCTGGGAAGACACCTACGGCAATATCGTGGAGGTCACGCACGCCGAAGGTTTCATGACCCGCTACGCCCACATCAGCAAGCGCCATGTGACCGAAGGTCAGCGCGTCAAGCGTGGTCAGCGCATTGCCGACGTTGGCAGCACGGGCCGCTCTACCGGCCCTCATCTGCACTACGAAGTCTACCGTCACGGTCGCGTGCTCAACCCGGCCCAGGTTCTGCCGATTGGCAATAGCTGATTCGGCGGTTGTCGCCGGCGCTCGGGCGGGTTCCTGCCCTGCAAAATTTCGAGACCGGGCCGGACCAGATCGCGTTATATTGTCGGCATTGACGCCGAGCGATCTGAGCTTTGGAGAGAGCAATGTTCCGCAAAATGAAACAAAACAAGCTGCTGCCGACTCAGGAGAAGTTCGACACCCTGATCGGTGCGACGACGGAAATCTACGGCCGTCTGGTGCTGCTCGACAGTGTTCGCATTGACGGCAAGGTCGTTGGCAATATCGAGACCGCCAAGGACAAAAAGGTCACGGTGGCGATCGGTCGCTCGGGTGAAGTCTCCGGCGACATCACTGCGCACCGGGTCATGGTCGCGGGCAAGATCGAGGGGAATATCTACGCGACCGAGCGCGCAGAGTTTCATAAAGACTCCGAAGTCCGGGGCGACATCACCTACGGCACGATAGGCGTCGAGCACGGCGCCAAGCTGCTGGGGCTGGTGATCCAGGCACAGAACAATGCGAGCACGGCCACGGATGCGCAAACCGTGATCAAGATGGCGCAGGAAAAGAAGTAGACAGGGAATAGAGGCATCGAGCCCTGACCAGTGAATTCATCTTAGCCACCAACAAAAAAAGCCGTCTCGAGAGACGGCTTTTTTATGTCAGTGCTATTGGGCTCAGGGCTTTTTCTTGAGCTCGCCCTTGACGACACCACCACGCTGGATGGTGATGCTCTTGAAGCTGACCTTGCCGTCAACCACCGCACGGCTGCCAATGGTCAAATCGCGGCAATCGAGTGCACCAGAAAAATTACCTTTGACGTTCATCGTGTCACAAGTGACATTACCGTCGAGGACGCCGGAGACGCCTATCTGTATCGAATGCAGCGACAAGGTGCCACGCACGGTACCGTCGATAGTCAGGTAGCCATTCGAACGAATTTCGCCAATGAACTCAAAGCCTTCACTGATGATCGAGGGCTTCAAGTTGTTCACGGCAGGCTTGGCGCCTCCGTTTCCGTTGGTGTAAATATCTTGTTCCACGACGGGCGCGACGGGTTCGGGTTCGGCCTGGATCACGGGCTCATTAGGCTCAGGTATCGGATCGTTGTACGTGACTCCGTTGCGATCCCTTTCGTCATTTCGTTTTTTATTAAACACGTGTCACCCCTCACATCAGTAGGAGCCGGAAGACGAAGACGAACCACCTTCGCCGTCGATCTTCTGAAGCGCACCTTGCAGATCGCCACCCTTCTCGATTTCGATCTCGGCGTACTGAACTGAGCCCAGCGCCTTACCAGTGGAGCGGATGAACAGGGATTTTTTCGCCGTCAGCGTGTCGTGAATTTCGCCACGAAGATCGATGATTTCAGCGGTGACTTTACCCTTGATCACACCAGAGCTCGCGACAATCAATTCACGCGCTGTGATTTCACCCTCAATGCTTCCTGAGACTGAGGCGATGTCGGGCACAACAAAAGTCCCGTTGAGCACAACACCCTCGCCCACCGTCAAACATCCGCTTTGATTTGAATCCGCCAACAGGGCCTCCCAGAGTTCAGGTGAAGAAAATCCGCGATATCAGCGCGAACCCAAAATATCCGTACGGCAAGTGAGGTGATACTTTTACTCAACTACCGCACAGCTGTTTTGTAGCTTAAAAGAAATTATACGGCGAAACATTCCAAAAATCGCTAAAAATTGCAATCTCTCAAGTAATTTTTAAGGTTGCAATATTGATCATGCGAAAAACCCTGCCAGCGGCAACCCGGCGTTCGGAACATATTGCTGGAGTTCGCCGTCCGCGAAGCGGGCGATTTTTTGATTGCAAGTTAACAAACAAAATAACTATTTTTAAAAAGTCACTATGCCGCAGCATGCGCATGGGCCTGTTGTGAGCGGTCTTTATATATTTTATTTATGGCTCTCATTGCGATTTAAAATTTGCCTTATATTCCGCACAGCAGCATAATCTGCCTTGTCTCCTCTATGTCTCCTCCTCAGATATAGATTCAGCCCGCTCATCGAGCGGGCTTTTTTTTGGCTGCGGGCCTGTTGAGGATCGGCGATGGCCTGTGGAGGCCGTGCGCCAACGGCGACTGAAGGATCAGATCCTGAGCAGCCCAAGGATATTCGTCAGTTCCACCCGGACCGCCGCTAGATCGGCGCCAACGGCAGACGCTATGGTCCCCACAGGGGCATCGGAGGTGGCGCGGCTGTCTAGCTTGTTGCGAGCGCCACTGATAGTGAAACCCTGCTCGTACAACAACTCGCGAATACGACGGATGAGCAGTACCTCGTGGTGCTGATAATAACGACGGTTGCCACGACGTTTGACCGGCTTGAGCTGCGCGAATTCCTGCTCCCAGTAGCGAAGCACATGGGGTTTGACGCCGCACAACTCACTGACTTCACCGATCGTGAAATACCGCTTCGCCGGAATTGGGGGCAAGGGGTCCAGCAGAGGCTTGGCGGCTCTGTCGTTCATGACGTCTACCGGGATTAGCTACCGTGTGCAGAGGTGGGCCGCGTCGCGGTATCCACCATGGCTTTGAGTTTCTGGCTAGCGTGAAAAGTAACGACGCGGCGAGCGCTGATGGGAATTTCTTCGCCGGTCTTGGGATTGCGTCCAGGGCGCTGGGGCTTGTCTCGCAGCTGAAAATTACCGAAGCCTGATAGCTTGACTGCCTCGCCGCGCTCTAGCGCATCACGGATTTCCTCGAAAAAGGTCTCCACCATGTCTTTGGCTTCACGCTTGTTCAGCCCGACCTGCTCGAACAGTAACTCGGCCAGCTCCGCCTTGGTGAGCGTCGGCAGCTCTTTTTCTGCCTTGGTACGCGCCTGGGTGACAAGCATCGCCCGGCCAAGGTCGGCGGCAAGAACAGATTCCATCTCGGCAGGATTGCTGTGGTTCATGGTGCCCATTTTTGATGTGATGCAGCGTGCTTATTTCCTGAGCGCCGCACCATGCTTTTTGTTGACAAGCTCAATAAAAGCCGACATCGCAGCGTCTACTGAATCGTCTTGCAGGGTGCTTTGAGTATCTTGCATGGTAATGCGGAAAGCAAGGCTTTTTTGGTCTTCCGCGAGTCCTTTGCCGCGATATTCGTCAAATAAAACAATATCTTGCATAATTTTACAGGCGGGATGGTCATGCCGCTGCGCGTTAAAAGTGTCAATCAGCGATTGCACGCTGACAGATTGCTTAACAAGCAATGCCAGATCTCGAGTCACGGCCGGGAATTTTGAAATTTCGTGGTAAGCCGGCACCTGTCGGCCCTGCAAGCTGTCAGCGTCGATCTCGAACACCACGGGCGCCAGTGGCAACTCGAATTTCTGCTGAAGACGTGGATGAAGCTCACCCATCAATCCGACGCATCGGCTGCCGAGCATCACACGCGCCGAACGACCCGGGTGCAGCGCAGGATGCTGAGCGGGCTCGAAGCGCGCCCTTGCCGGCGCGAACAAGGCTTCCAGATCAGCTTTGAGGTCAAAAAAATCAGCTGCGCGCGCAGCTTGCCCCCATTGCTCTTCCGCGACGGGGCCATAAGCCATCGCCGCGATGCGTTTGGACTGTGCAATGCCAGCCACGCTCAGTGGTCCTTCGGTCACTTGCGCATCGTTGGCAAATACTGCACCGATCTCGAACACGCGCACTCGACTGGCTTTGCGGTTCAGGTTATAGCGCACGTTCGCCGCGAGACCGCTGATAAGCTGCGATCGCATCACGCTCATCTGACTGGCGATAGGATTAAGCAGCCGCACCGGGGCGCGGTTCTCTGCGAAATCCAGCTCAGCCTCTTCTTCGATGAAGCTGTAGTTCACCACTTCCTGATAATCAAGATCGGCAAGCTGCCGGCGCAGCGTGAACAATGAACGCTCTGCCTCGGGCGCGATGCGTATCGCATTCGCTGCCACCGGTGGCAGCGCCGGTATGTTCTCAAAGCCGTAAACACGCGCAATCTCTTCGATCAGGTCTTCTTCGATCTCGATATCGAAACGGTAGCTGGGCGAGGTCACTTCGAACACGTCGCCCTGCTGCGTGAATGGCAATCCCAGCCGAGTAAAAATGTCGGCAATCTGCGCTGCGGTCAGAGGAATACCAATGATCTTTGCCGCGCGGGCGACGCGCAGCTTGACTGGCTTGCGCTGGGGCAGATTCACGGTCTGATCATCAACCGGGCCGACCTGTGTCTTCCCGGGCACGCCACAAATCTCGATGATCAGTTGTGTGATGCGCTCGATATGCTCGACGGTTGTCGCATAGTCCACGCCGCGCTCGAACCGATGCGCCGCATCCGTAGAAAAATGGTAGCGGCGCGCTCTGCCCTGAATAGACTGCGGCCACCAGAACGCTGCTTCAAGGTAGATATCGGTAGTCTCCAAGGATACGGCGGTGGCATCGCCGCCCATGATGCCGGCTAGCGATTCGACTGCTTTCTGATCAGCGATCACGCCAACCCAGTCATCCAGTTCGACGGTATGGCCATTCAATAGCTTGAGCTGTTCGCCTTTGCGGGCCCAGCGCACCTCAAGGCCACCATGAATTTTGTCGAGGTCGAAAACATGCGTGGGTCGCCCCAACTCGAGCATCACGTAGTTGGAGATATCGACCAGCGCCGAGATAGGCCGCTGTCCGCTGCGCTCGAGACGCTGTTTCATCCAGTCGGGCGTAGGCGCCTTGGCGTTCAGGCCACGAATCACGCGACCGGAAAACCGTCCGCACAAATGGGGCGCGCCGGTAAGTGCGGCGACTTCACGCGCCACACCCAGCACCGACAAGCAATCCGCTCGGTTCGGTGTGAGCTTGATGGTGAACTTTAGGTCGTTAAGCTGATAGTAGTCGCGAAAATTTTTACCTACCGGCGCATCGCCGGGCAGCTCCAGCAAACCGCCATGGTCTTCCGACAGACCCAGCTCACGCGCAGAGCACAGCATGCCCTGCGACTCGACACCGCGCAGCTTGCCAACCTTGATCTCGAAAGGCTTGCCATCAGCACCAGGAGGCAATTTCGCCCCCACCAAGGCGCAAGGTACGCGCATGCCCGCGCGAACATTCGGCGCGCCGCAAACGATATTGAGCAGCGTGCCCGTGCCTGCATCTACCTGACAGACATTCAGACGATCGGCATCGGGATGACGTTGCACCTCGCGCACTTCGGCCACCACGATATTCGAGAATGGCGGTGCAACCGGATCGACTTCTTCGACTTCCAGCCCTGCCATGGTCAGCAGGTGCGACAGCTCATCCGAGGTCAGCTTGGGATTGACCAGCGTGCGCAACCAGTTTTCCGAGAATTGCATGTCAGGTCACTCAGTTGAATTGTTTCAAGAAGCGAAGATCGCCTTCGTAGAACAGGCGGAGATCATTGATCCCATAGCGCAGCATGGTCAGGCGCTCGAGACCTGAGCCGAACGCAAAACCAATGAATTCCTCCGGGTCGAGACCCATGTTCCTGAGCACCGTCGGATGCACCTGTCCGGCACCGGAGACCTCCAGCCAGCGGCCTTTCAGCGGACCGCTGCCGAACGCGATATCGATCTCGGCTGAAGGCTCGGTGAACGGAAAATACGAAGGACGGAAACGGACCTGCAAATCATCGGTCTCGAAGAAAGCCTTCACGAAATTCAGGTACACGCCCTTCAGATCAGCGAAACTGATATCGGTATCGATCCATAGGCCTTCGACCTGATGGAACATCGGTGAATGCGTGGCGTCACTGTCCACGCGATAGGTGCGTCCCGGTGCAATGACCTTGATCGGTGGACGGTGCATGCGCGCGTAACGCACCTGCATCGGGCTGGTATGCGTACGCAGCAGCAGCGGCTTGCCCGTGCTGTCCTTGGCGTCAATGTAAAAGGTGTCCTGCATCGAACGGGCCGGATGATTCTCGGGACTGTTCAGTGCAGTGAAATTGGTCCAATCGGTCTCGATCTCGGGGCCGTCGGCCACATCAAAACCGATGGATCCAAAAATTTCTTCAATGCGCTGCCAGCTGCGCATCACCGGGTGAATACCGCCGATACCCCGGCCACGGCCGGGCAAGGTCACATCAATGGCTTCGGCATTCAAACGTTCCTGCATCTGCGCATCCGCCAGCGCCTGACGACGCGCGTTGAGCGCGGCCTCGATCTTTTCTTTGGCGGCGTTGATCACAGCGCCCTGCGTGCGGCGCGCATCGGGGTCGAGCTTGCCCAGACCTTTCATCTGCTCGGTGATCTGTCCGGTCTTGCCGAGATATTTGGCTTTGGCGTTTTCCAGCGCGGCCGGGTCGGCAGCAGCAAGAAAGTCTGCCTCGGCGGCAACGACGAGTTGTTCGAGTGTACTCATGGGGATGGCGCTGACAATGAAAAAGGGGCAGAGGTCATACAACCTGTGCCCCTAGAAGGTGTTCTGCATGCGCGGGTGCTATCAGTCGATAAGCGCCTCGCGCTGCATCAGCCTCAGGCAGCGATGGTCGCCCTGACCTGATTGACGATGGCGGCGAATGCCGGCTTGTCCATCACGGCCATGTCGGCCAGCACTTTGCGGTCGAGTCCGATCGATGCTTTCTTCAGGCCATTGATGAACACGCTGTAGGTCATGCCGTGCTCACGCGTGGCCGCATTGATACGGGTGATCCACAGCGCGCGGAACACGCGCTTCTTGTTACGGCGATCGCGGTAGGCGTATTGGCCGGCGCGCATGACAGCCTGTTTGGCGACGCGATAGACGCGGCTGCGACGGCCACGGTAACCCTTGGCAGCGTCGAGAACTTTTTTATGACGGGCCCTGGCTGTGACCCCACGTTTTACTCTTGGCATGGTCTGCTCCTGTTGTCGAGAGTGAGGTTAAGCGAAAGGCATCATTGCGCGTACCGAATCAATGTTCGTGTCATGAACATTGACGGCGCCTCGCAACTGGCGTTTGTTCTTGGTGGTTTTCTTGGTCAGAATGTGGCGCTTGAACGCTTGGCCACGTTTGACGGTACCGCCGGGGCGCACGCGAAAACGCTTCTTCGCGCTGCTCTTGGTCTTCATTTTGGGCATGTGAATGCTCCTTCTTGTGTTGTGCTCGTGAGGCGCCGCAGCAACCAGCCGCGGTGGGCCGCAAATTCGAGTTCACGGCCCCTCGGGGTTTCCCCCGGAGCACCCTCGCCTTGCGGCGGGAGCGCGGATTCTATCAAAGATTACTTTTTCTTCTTGGGCGACAGCACCATGATCATTTGGCGCCCTTCCATTTTCGGAAACTGCTCGATCACGCCATAGGGCTCGAGATCGACCTTCAGACGCTCCAGCATGCGCATGCCGATTTCCTGGTGAGCCATCTCTCGGCCCCGGAAACGCAGCGTAATCTTGGTCTTGTCGCCTTCGTCAAGAAACTTGATCAGGTTGCGCAGCTTGATGTTGTAGTCGCCATCATCGGTGCCCGGACGGAATTTGACCTCTTTGACCGAGATCACTTTCTGCTTCAGCTTGGCTTCATGCGCACGCTTTTGCTCCTGGTATTTGAACTTGCCATAATCCATCAGCCGGCAGACGGGCGGCTCGGCCGTGGGAGCGATTTCTACCAGATCGACGTTCGCTTCTTCTGCCAGACGGAAGGCTTCGGAGAGGGAGACGATGCCCAGCGCTTCGTTTTCGACTCCCGCCAGGCGCACTTGGGGCGCAGTGATTTCACCGTTGATTCGGTGCGACTTGTCAGTAGCTATTGCAGTGTCCTCAAAAATCCAATAATTAAGCCGTGCATCTGCACCAGGGGAATCAGGTTTTTGCCGCGATCTCCGACTGGAGACGCTCAACCAGATTGTCGATACTCATGCTACCCAGATCGACATTGCCCCGTGCACGCACGGCCACTGTGTTTGCATCCCTTTCTTTGTCGCCGACAACGACGATGTAGGGAATCTTTTGCAAGGAATGCTCGCGTATTTTATAGGTTATTTTCTCATTGCGCAAATCAGCATGCACTCTAAACCCTTGTTTTTTCAGGTTTTGCTCAAGTTTTTGCGCGTATTCCGCCTGCCCCTCGGAAATATTCAAAATAGAAACTTGCTGAGGAGCTAGCCAAACTGGCAACGCTCCGGCGTGATTTTCGATCAGCATCCCAATAAAGCGTTCCAGCGAGCCGAGAGGATGGCCCGGTGCAGCATGACGGGCACTTTGCGGCTGTTGTCATCGGCCACGTACTCGGCCTCCAGACGCACCGGCATCGAGAAATCGACCTGAATCGTGCCGCACTGCCAGGCGCGGCCGATCGCGTCTTTGAGGGTGTACTCGATCTTCGGGCCGTAGAACGCCCCCTCTCCCGGGGAAATCTCGTACGCGCAGCCCGAGCGCTCCAACGACGCAATCAGCGCCTGCTCGGCCTTGTCCCACAGATCGTCGGAACCGACCCGCTTTTCGGGGCGGGTGGCGACTTTGTAGATCACCTCGTTGAAGCCGAAGTCCCGGTAGACCTTCTGCAGCAGCGCGGTGAAGGCCACGCACTCATCCAGGATCTGGTCTTCGGTGCAGAAGATGTGGCCGTCGTCCTGGGTGAAGCCACGCACCCGCATCATGCCGTGCAGCGAGCCCGAGGGCTCATTCCGGTGGCACTGACCGAACTCGCCATAGCGCAGGGGCAGCTCGCGGTAGGAATGCAGATTGGCGCGGAAGATCTGCACATGACCCGGACAGTTCATCGGCTTGAGCGCGTAATGGCGGTTCTCGGAATCCGTGGTGAACATGTTGTCTTTGTAGTTATCCCAGTGACCGGACTTTTCCCACAGGGTGCGATCCAGGATCTGCGGCGCTTTGACTTCCTGATAGCCATTGTCGACGTACACTTTGCGCATGTACTGCTCGACCTGCTGCCAGATGGTCCAGCCTTTCGGATGCCAGAAGATCAACCCCGGCGCTTCATCCTGGAAGTGGAACAGGTCCAGCAGGCGACCCAGTTTGCGATGGTCGCGCTTCTCGGCCTCTTCCAGCATGTGCAGATAGGCGTCCTGCTCTTCCTTCTTTGCCCACGCCGTGCCGTAGATACGCTGCAGCATCTCGTTCTTCGAGTCGCCGCGCCAGTAGGCGCCGGCCAGCTTCATCAGCTTGAAGACCTTCAGCTTGCCGGTGGAAGGCACGTGCGGGCCACGACACAGATCGGTGAAATGGCCCTCGCTGTAGAGCGATACGTCCTCGCCCTGAGGGATGGATTCGATGATCTCGGCTTTGTAAGCCTCACCGATGGACTTGAAATAGGCGACCGCCTCATCACGCGGCAGCACCTTGCGCTGGACGGGCTCGTCTTTTTTGGCCAGCTCGGCCATTTTCTTTTCGATGGCCTGCAAGTCTTCCGGCGTAAAAGGACGCTTGTAGGAAAAATCGTAGTAAAAACCGTTGTCGATCACGGGACCAATCGTCACTTGCGCATCGGGGAACAACTCTTTGACGGCGTAGGCCAGCAAGTGCGCAGTGGAATGGCGAATCACTTCCAGACCGTCGGCATCCTTGTCGGTGACGATCGCGAGATCGGCGTTATGGTCGATCAGATAGGACGTATCCACCAGCTTGCCATCGACCTTGCCGGCCAGTGCGGCTTTCGCAAGGCCTGCGCCTATGGACGCGGCGACGTCGGCCACGGTGACGGGCTTATCGAACTGCCGCTCTGAGCCGTCGGGGAGTCGGATGGAAACCATGTGTCTGCTCCTGCTATTGATGTCGCCCGGAATAACATCGGGCTGTGAAACGAATTAAGGGAATATGACGGACATAAAAAAACGCGGGCCAGCCGCGTTTTCTCATTAAATGAAGGATATCGACGATATCGAGAATTCGACTAGCGGACCGTAACGAAGATCGTGCTGCTAGTTCGCGGTGTCATAACCGGGGTGCCTTTCTCGCTCTTGTAGAGATGAATCGACGGTTCCTGCATTGAATGTTGGTAGGCACGATTGGACTCGAACCAACGACCCCTACCATGTCAAGGTAGTGCTCTAACCAGCTGAGCTACGCGCCTAAAGATGCGGGAGTATAGCCAGTTTTGAATGTTTGCGCCAGTGTCGGGCTGAAGGCAAAGCCCTCCGTTAGTTTTATGGCATGCCGGAAGGCCGCGCTTTGATGTCATGGAAAATGCGCTCAGCTCCGCCGTACTTCGATCACCCCTTTGACGTCCCGGATCACCTTCAGCGCCCGCTGCAGCTGCTCGGTCGATGAAATCTCACCGGTAAATGACATGGTTGCCTGACCTTTGCTGCTGCGCGTCGAGACACCGATCACGTTGATTTTCTCGCGCAGAAAAATATCCGAGATATCCCTGAGCAAACCCTGCCGGTCGGTCGCCAGCACGAACACATCCACCGGATAGACCGTGTCACTGGTCTGTGTACCCCACGCCGTCTGCACGATACGTTCAGGCGCTCTGAGGCACATCTGCGCGAAATTCTTGCAGCTGGTCCGGTGTATCGAGATACCTTTGCCGCGCGTGATGAAACCCACGATAGGATCGGGCGGCGCCGGCTTGCAGCAGCTCGCCATGTGCGTGAGAAGACCTGAGGTACCCAGCACCAGCACGCCGGACTTGGCACCCTTTGTGACGCTGGATGCGCGGCTTTTGCGTGTCAGGGTGGCTTCGTCGGCCACTGTGGCAGCGGCTTTGCCAGCATCACCCGCTTGCAGCGCCTGCTCGACCAGCCGCAAACTGAACCGCTCGTTGCCGATTGCGAGCAGCAATTCTTCCAGCTTCGGAAAGCCGAGCTTGTGCGCGAGGTCTTCGAGGTTCACCGCGGTCTTGCCTTCACGCTGCAAGGTCTTCTCGAGCAAGGCCCTGCCCTGC
Organism: Pseudomonadota bacterium; assembly: GCA_041182625.1. Lineage (GTDB taxonomy): Bacteria > Pseudomonadota > Gammaproteobacteria > Burkholderiales > Burkholderiaceae_D > Pernthalerella. The sequence goes on from JBEGNF010000007.1 coordinate 12,319, forward strand.
GCGAGCGTCTCGGCCTGTTCGATGGCATTGAACCATGCGCGTATCTTGGAACGCGTGCGCGGACTGGCCGTATAACCCTCGGAGAGCCAGTCGCGCGACGGGCCCGCGGCACCGGAAGCCGCCGCTTCGCCTTTGGCGGTGATGATCTCCACTGTCTGTCCATTTTTCAAGGGCGTATTCAGCGGCACCATCGCGCCATTGATCTTTGCACCCCGACAGCGATGACCGACGTCGCTATGCAGATGGTAAGCAAAATCAATCGGGGTCGAGCCCGATGGCAGTTCAATCACGCGCGCCTGCGGCGTCAGCACATACACCCGGTCGTTCAGCGACGCGGCTTTGAGCTGCTCCACCCACTGCCGCTCGGAGTCATCCTGTCCGACCACGACATCGGCCACCTCGCTCTTCCACGCGAGCAGCTCGCGCAGCCACGCGATTTTTTGATCAAATTTCTGATCGGCAGATACAGAAGAGCCTTCCTTGTAGCGCCAGTGCGCGGCAACGCCGTACTCGGCAAAACGATGCATCTCCTGCGTGCGCACCTGCACTTCCAGCGTGCGGCCATCCTCGGCCTCCACCACCGTGTGCAACGACTGATAGCCGTTCGCCTTGGGACGCGCAATGTAGTCATCGAATTCTTCGGGTAGAGGCGTCCAGATGTTATGAACGATGGACAACACCGAATAACAGCTCTTCACATCATCGACAATCACGCGAAATGCACGTACATCATGCAGCCGTGAGAAATCGATCTCTTTGCCGCGCATCTTGTTCCAGATACTGTAGATGTGCTTGGGGCGTCCGTACACTTCAGCGCGCAGGCCAGCGGCTGACAATTCAGCCTTCAGCCGAGCGATCGCGTTGTCGACGAAGGTTTCACGCTCGACCCGGCGTTCCTCGAGCATTTTTGCGATGCGCTTGTAGTTCTCTGGCTCGCTGAAACGGAACGACAAGTCTTCCAGTTCCCATTTCAGTTGCCAGATACCGAGACGGTTCGCCAGTGGTGCATACAGACCGAAGCTCTCTCGCGCATATTTCAGCGTCATGTCGTTCTCAAGCTTTTTTTCTGCGAAATAGCGCAAGGTGGTCAGCCGGGACGCAAGGCGCACGAGCACCACGCGCATGTCGGTCGCCATCGCCAAAGTCATCTTGCGCAGCGTCTCGAGCTGCGCCGTGGCGGCATTCTTGCTCTTGCCGCTGTCATGGGGCAGGTACACGCCACCATGCAGCCGCATCAGCTGATGAATGGCATTCACCATATCAGCCACTTCCTTGCCGAAGGCCGATTCGATTTGCTGAGCGCGTTTGTCGTCCAGCGTAATCAGCTCAAACAGCATGCCGGCAATACGCGTGTCCACATCACTCCGCAATGCCGCCAGCGCAGAGACCACGCCACGTGCGAAATCCATGGCGTCCTGACCAGTCAGGACGGCCTTACCCTCGTAGACCGTGCGCGCGAACTCCTGCGCCTCCAGCAGGCGAGCGCTCTCTTCGGGTCGCAGCCCAGCAGTCAGCGCGTCGTCGCTCGAGGTGATGATCGTCGTGGATACCATGGGTATTACCTGTTTACTTGACTCCAGATTAGCTTGGTGGTGTCGTCACGCGGCGCTGAAATACGGTATCTCAGTGCAGTTCATGCCTCAGCAAAAAGCGACGCGCAATCGCAATCTGGTCCTCGTGCATGAAAGTGGGCGCATGACCGATGCCGGGCAACTCGACCAGCTCGGCTTTCGGGCCGCGCTGCGTCATTTGCTGTGCGGTCTCAGGCGTGAGCAAATCGGAATCGCCGCCGCGCACCAGCAACACCGGGCAGCGTATGGCGTCCCACGCAGCCCACAGCGCCGCCTCGCCTTGCAGCACCATTTGCTCGGTCAATCCCTGAAACGGTGTGGCGATCGCCGGATCGTAATGTCGTCTCCACTGACCACTCTCTTCCTGCACCAGCACATCGCGTGCCAGCTTGGCCCATTCCTCGTCGCTGTGTGGTCCGAACGGCGCAGACACGGTGCGAATGTAATCCAATCCCTCGTCAAAGCTGACAAAGCGCTTCTCGGTGCCAAGGTACTCTGCAATGCGCGCGAGCGCCGGGAAATTCAGCGTCGGGCCCACATCATTGACGATCATGCGCCGCACCGGCGAATCGGGCAGCGCGGCGAGTCCCATGCCGATCAGACCACCCATCGATGTGCCAAGCCAGTCGACGCGCGGGACATCGAGCCGCGCGACCAGCGTCACCATATCGCTGACGTATTGCGGCACTGCATAGAACTGCGGGTTCTTCAGCCAGGAGGATTGCCCACGCCCGACCACGTCAGGACAAATCACCCGATAACGATCCGACAATGCTGCTGCGAGATGGTCAAAATCACTGGAGACGCGCGATACGCCATGTACGCAGATCAGTACGTCAGGATTGTCAGGTTCGCCCCACTGTTTGTAGGCCATCTGATGCAGCCCAGCGGGCGATAGACACTGCACCATCTTGAATTGAGGCTGCATCATTCGAGGGCACCCAGGGTTTGTTCTAGAGGCTGCCATTTTACTGGGCTATCCGCTTACAATCCCACCACGCCCGATACCATCGGGTCACTGTTTTAAGAGGAAGCCAATGCAACACCGTCCGCTCTCCGGCAAGGCCGCACTGGTCACCGGCTCCACCTCCGGCATCGGTCTTGGGATCGCGCATGCGCTGGCAGCGCAAGGAGCAAACATCCTGTTCAACGGCTTCGGCGAAGCTGCGCTGATCAAGCAGCTGCAACAGCAGACAGCCAGCGATCATGGTGTCAATACCGCCTATCACGGCGCCGATATGTCCAAGCCCGACGAGATCGAAGCGATGATGAAAGAAGCTTCCGCGCACTTTGGCGGCGTGGATATTCTGGTCAACAATGCGGGCATACAGCACGTCGCCAACATCGAGGATTTTCCAAGCGACCGCTGGGATGCGATCATCGCGATCAATCTGAGTTCCGCTTTTCACACCACCCGGCTGGCGCTGCCTGACATGCAACAGAAGAACTGGGGGCGCATCATCAATATTGCCTCGGTGCACGGACTGGTCGCCTCGGCCGGCAAGTCCGCCTACGTGGCTGCCAAGCATGGTCTCATCGGCCTGACCAAGGTCACTGCGCTGGAGAATGCGCACACCGGCATCACCTGTAATGCGATCTGTCCTGGCTGGGTGCTGACGCCACTGGTGCAGAAGCAGGTCGATGCGCGAGCCGCACAAGAAAACATTCCGCTTGAACAGGCAAAAAAGGCACTGCTCATGGAGAAGCAGCCCTCAGGCGAATTCGTCACGCCCGAAGACCTCGGCGCTATGGCCGTTTTCCTCTGCAGCCCGGCGGCGAACCAGGTCCGCGGAGCGGCGTGGACTATGGATGGCGGCTGGGCAGCGCAGTAAGCGCCTGTCCCATGAGGCGTCACCGACCTTATGGGACAGGCGCTAAGTGCGACGAAATAAAAAAGCCAGTCAGCAGCGTGACTGGCTGGCGTTTAGGCTTCCCAGGCAGATCAAAAACGAATCTCGCAGCCCGTGCTGTCGATCAGCGCTTCCTTGCTGACACCAGGCGCCATCTCGACCAGCTTCAGGCCATGCTCGGTCACATCCAGCACGGCCAAATCGGTGATGATGCGATCGACCACGCCTACACCGGTGAGCGGCAGCGTGCAATGCTCAAGCAGCTTGTGCGATGTCGAGCCGTCTTTCGCTTTGGCGACATGCTCCATCAGCACTACGACGCGGCCAACGCCAGCGACCAGATCCATCGCACCACCCATGCCTTTAACCATTTTGCCGGGGATCATCCAGTTCGCGAGATCGCCGCGCTCAGACACTTGCATCGCGCCCAGAATGGCGATGTTGATCTTGCCGCCGCGGATCATCGCAAAGGAATCGGCAGAGCTGAAAAAAGATGAGCCTTTCAACGCGGTGACGGTTTGTTTGCCTGCATTGATCAGATCGGCGTCGATTTCTTCCTCGGTCGGGAAAGGTCCAATGCCCAGCAGACCGTTCTCCGATTGCAGCCAAACGGTAATGTCCTTGGGTACATAGTTGGCGACCAGCGTCGGCAAACCGATGCCGAGATTCACATAAAAACCATCCTGCAATTCTTGTGCGGCGCGCGCCGCCATTTGTTCACGTGTCCATGCCATGTTCGTCGTCTCCGGATTACTGTGCACGCACGGTGCGTTGCTCGATGCGTTTCTCAGGGTGCTGGTTCACCACGATGCGGTGAACAAAAATACCCGGCGTGTGCACGGCATCGGGATCGATATCGCCCAAACCAACGAGTTCCTCCACTTCGACGATGGTGATCTTGCCGGCCATCGCGACATTCGGGTTGAAATTGCGCGAGGTCTTCCGGTACACCAGATTGCCGACCGGGTCAGCCTTCCATGCCTTGACCAACGAGACATCGGATACCAGCGAGCGCTCCATCACGTACTGCTCGCCATCGAATACTCGGACTTCCTTGCCCTCGGCGACAATGGTGCCCACACCGGTCTTGGTGAAGAACGCAGGAATACCGGCTCCACCGGCGCGCAACTTCTCTGCCAAGGTGCCCTGCGGCGTGAACTCCAGCTCCAGCTCTCCCGCTAGATACTGGCGCTCAAATTCTTTGTTCTCGCCGACATACGATGCCACCATCTTCTTTATCTGCCGAGTGTTCAGCAGCTGACCGAGACCGAAACCATCGACACCGGCATTGTTCGAGATCGCAGTCAGCCCCTTCGCGCCAGAATCGCGCAGCGCCGCGATCAGCGCCTCGGGAATGCCGCACAGGCCAAAACCGCCCACGGCAATCGTCTGGCCATCCTTGACGACGCCGGCCAGCGCAGCGGCGGCATCCGGGTAAAGCTTGTTCATGAGACTCCCTGATAAAAGTTCGGTCGGGGTGAGAAGGAAAAATCCAGCCCGTGATTCTGCCACGGGCACACCGACAAACATAGGGACTTGGCCAGGGACCCAATGGCAACTGATCGAAAATGAACTGAGCTGCCTCAAACTGGGGCGAATAGCATTGCCGGCCTGATATCAGCAGGAGCTGATCCCTGGAGGAGGGCGCCGATAGTTGACTGAAATGCTCAATTTATCTGGGTATCGCACACTTGAAGAGGAAATAAGCTGGTAATCCTCTTAAGCCACAGATCACGGTCTATCAGCATAGCTTGACTCTGAGGTTCACCGATCACGCTCCATGTCAGGACATAGAAATCTTTGGCACCTCTGAGCATGTACGAAGCCGATATGTCACTACGCCGCGGCTTGGCCGCATGCACATCTCCGCAGGCGAGCACTACCCCATAGGATTCTTGGTCTGGCGCTTCTCGAATCAGCGCAGGTAACGCACCGAAACTGAAGTTGTCAGGACAACTTGCCAAATACATTTTCCCATGCAAGGCTGCCAGCCGAAATACAGAGGTGGCTGCTGGCTGCCCTGCGGGCGATTGCAATGACCGGATCTCAATGGTCTCTGATATCGGTGCATCCGGTGCGCTCCGCGAGATCCACGCCTTAAGTTGGCTGACTGGGCTGCTCAACGCTTTGACACGTTCTTCACTCACCGGCTCAAAATGCTTGGGCAGTGAAAAACTGATCGTGTCGCCGTTAAATCTTGCTCGTGCTGCTTTGAAATCCGCTCTCTCGGGCGGGGTAATATCACAAGATGATCCGGTGCTATGCCCCGAATTGACAAGACCGAGGATGGCCAGTGACAAACGGGCTAGTATTTTTTTCAAAGGCCACTCCCTGATAAAAACAGGGGAGCGTAGCGCCATGCCAACTGTCAACTGCGAAACCTGTGCGCGACAGAGCGGGTTGGGGCTTTCGTATATCCAAAAACGCTTTGCTACGACTCAACGGAACAACAACGATTACATCAACGGCTGGACTAATCTTTCGCGCATCTCTTCCGGCAAGGCTAAAGACTTTTCAATCCGCTGATCCACCCACACCACTTTCGATCCGCCCTCAGCCATCAAGACTGCGGGGTCATCAACCCGCCGGATCTGATGAATCGTATGAAAGCTCGACCGCCCGAAGTCACCGACCAAGGTATCGACGTCAATATCGCCCGGGTAGCGCAGCTGCCTGAGGAATGTGCAATGCGCACTGATGATCACCGGCCCGATGCCAGAAGGATCGGGCGGGCAGCCCATTGCTTCGAACCAGGCAATCCGTGCCTGCTCGAAATAGCGGAAGTAAACGGTATTGTTCACATGCCCCATCGCGTCCATGTCGCCCCAGCGGATCGGCATGCGCACGCGGTGTACCCGCGTGTACTGTTCGGACACCGACATCAGAATGCCGACATGCCGTCATCTGCTGTCATGATCGCGCCGTTGATGAAGCGTGATTCATCAGACGCCAGCAAGAGCAGCAAGGCATCCAGATCTTCCGGCTTGCCGACGCGTTTGCGCGGCAGCATGTCGACCAGCTTGCGGCCGCCCTCGCTGCGAAAGTACTCGCGATTGATCTCGGTCTCGATGTAGCCCGGACAGATCGCGTTCACGTTGATGCCATAACGTCCCCACTCCAGCGCCATCGCCTTCGTCATCTGCACCACACCGGCCTTGCTCATGCAATAGACGCCAATCTGGGACAGAACGCGCAAGCCGGCCACCGAGGCGATGTTGATGATGCGATGCTGGCGGCTGGGGTCGGCCTTCGCGCGCAGGATCATGCGCTTGGCCGCTTCTTGTGCGACGAAGAATGCACCGCGCAGATTGGTATCCATCACATATTGGTAATCGTCCGGCGTCACGTCGATCAGCCGCTGCGTGGTCGAGACACCCGAGTTATTCACCAGAATATCGATATGTCCGGCCTCGGTCTCGGCATGCGCCAGCGCTGATTTGATACTGCCGTAATCGGTGACATCCAGCTGCACCATGTGCGCGGCGCCGCCATCGGCCTCAATTTCCGCACGCAACTCTTTCATGCGATCGATACGGCGAGCCGCCAGCACGACCTGCGCACCGCCTTGCGCGAGTATCTTGGCAAACCGGGCGCCCAGTCCGCTGGACGCGCCGGTCACCAGGGCGACTTTGCCCTCGAAATTCACTTCTATGCCCACGGTCTCTCCTGAAAAGGTGTCGCGTCATTGTCGATAAGCGACGTTTTCATCATGGCGCACCGGCTCCCGGCGGCACTGCCGTTATCATTACATAAATGCGCCCGCGCCCGGCCGTCTTTGTATGGCGCGGTCACACAAAATCCCGGACAATCCCCGCTGCCAGTCGCCTGCCACCCTACGCACAGTCAAATCCCATGAGCCCAAGCCAGAATCCTGATTTCCTTGAACAATTCGGTCCACGCGAAGCGATGGAGTATGACGTCGTGATCGTCGGCGCCGGTCCGGCCGGTCTGTCCGCCGCCATACGGCTGAAGCAGTTGGCGGAAAAAAAGGGGCATGAGATCAGCGTCTGTGTGCTCGAAAAAGGCAGCGAACCCGGCGCACATATTCTGTCGGGTGCCGTGATGGATCCGCGCGCGATGAACGAACTTTTCCCGGACTGGAAAGAGCGCGGCGCACCACTGAATACCCCTGTCACCGAAGATCGCTTTCTTTTCCTGACCGAGACCGGCGCGACAAGCACACCCAACTGGCTGCTACCGGGCTGCTTCAAGAATCATGGCAATTATGTGATCTCTCTCGGCAACGTGGTGCGCTGGCTTGCGCAGCAGGCCGAGGCGATGGGTGTGGAAATCTTCCCCGGCTTTGCTGCGGCCGACATGTTGTATGACGATCACGGCGCCGTCGCTGGCGTCGCAACCGGCAACATGGGCGTGGGCAAGGATGGGCAGCCTACCTCAGAATTTCAGCTGGGCATGGAGCTGCGCGCGAAGTACACGTTCTTTGCCGAGGGCGCGCGCGGTCATCTGGGCAAACAGCTCATCTCGCATTATCAGCTCGACGCCGGGCGCGATCCGCAAACCTACGCGATCGGCATTAAAGAGCTGTGGGAGGTGGATCCTGCAAAACACCAGCCGGGACTGGTGATGCATACCGCTGGCTGGCCGCTGGATTCCGACACCTACGGGGGTTCCTTCCTCTATCACCTCGAAAACAACCAGGTCGTCGTCGGCTACGTGGTCGGCCTTGCCTATCAAAACCCGTGGCTATCCCCCTTCGAAGAATTCCAGCGCTACAAGACGCATCCGTCGATTCGCGGCTTCTTTGAGGGTGGCAAGCGTTTGTCCTATGGCGCGCGCGCGATCACCGCCGGTGGATTGCAATCGCTGCCAAAGTTCACGTTCCCCGGTGGCGCGCTCGTGGGATGCGACGCCGGCTTTCTGAATGCGAGCCGCATCAAGGGCAGCCATGCCGCGATGAAGACCGGCATGCTCGCCGCTGAGGCCGCCTTCGACGCGATTGTGGCGGGACGCGGACAGGATGAATTGCATGCTTACACGAGTGCGTTTGAGCACTCCTGGCTACACGAAGAGCTGCATGTTGCGCGCAATTTCAAGCCCGCGATGAGCAAGGGCCTGTACACGGGAACGCTGTTGGTCGGTATTGATCAGGTCGTGTTTCGCGGCAAGGCGCCGTGGACTCTTCATCATGCGCATGCCGATCATGAGTGCCTGCGTCCTGCATCAGAATTCGAGCCCATCGTCTACCCCAAGCCCGATGGCAAGCTGAGCTTCGATCGCTTGTCGTCGGTGTTCATCTCGAACACCAATCACAATGAGCATCAGCCCGCGCACCTGACGCTGAAAAATCCTGCGGTGCCGGTTGCCGTGAATCTGACGACCTATGCCGGCCCGGAGTCGCGCTACTGCCCCGCGGGAGTCTATGAATACGTGAGCGACAGCGGCAGCGAACGCTTGCAGATCAATGCGCAGAACTGCGTGCACTGCAAGACCTGCGACATCAAGGATCCGACCCAGAACATCGTCTGGGTCACGCCAGAGGGCGGCGGCGGTCCCAACTACCCGAACATGTGAACGCCGATCCCGTTCCCGAGCCGGCGCTGGCGCCGGCGACCCGTCCCGAGCCTGTCTCGCTGACGCAAGCATTCTGGTACTGGCTGACACTGGGCTTCATCAGCTTTGGCGGCCCCACCGGCCAGATCGCACTGATGCATACCGATCTGGTCGAGCGCAAGCGCTGGATTTCCGAGCAGCGATTCCTGCATGCGCTGAATTACTGCATGCTGCTGCCCGGGCCCGAAGCCATGCAGCTGGCGGTCTACATCGGCTGGCTGATGCATCGCACGGCGGGCGGCATCATCGCCGGTGTGCTGTTCGTGCTGCCCTCGCTGCTGATACTGATCGCGCTGTCGTGGATTTATCTGGCTTTTGGCGATCTTCCGATCGTTGCTGGGGTGCTGTACGGGATCAAGCCCGCTGTGGTGGCCATCGTGCTTGCCGCCGCCTGGCGTATCGGCCGCCGCACTTTGAAGAACCGCTGGCTGATCGGCATCGCGGCGCTAGCCTTTATCGGCATCGCGCTGCTGCAATTACCCTTCCCGCTGATCATCGGTATCGCTGCGCTGCTGGGTCTGATCGGCGGCCGCTTGCTGCCCGAAGATTTTGCGCCCGGCGGTGGTCATGCCGCATCGCGGGTGTCGTATGGTGCGGCGCTGATTGATGACGATACCCTGCCGCCCGAGCATGCACGCCTTCGCCTAAGGTCTGTCGTCATGACTTCCATGATCGGCGTAGCGATCGCGCTGATCAGCCTCACCGCGCTGACGCTGCTCTTCGGAGAAAAAAATCCGCTGTCGCAAATGGGCTGGTTCTTCACCAAGGCCGCGCTGCTCACTTTCGGCGGAGCGTATGCGGTGCTGCCGTATGTGGTTCAGGGTGCGGTGTCGACCTATGCGTGGCTGACGCCCACGCAAATGATCGATGGCCTCGCACTCGGCGAGACCACACCCGGCCCGTTGATCATGATCGTCGCCTTTGTCGGTTTCGTTGGTGGGTGGACGAAAGAAGTGTTTGGCCCGATCGCACTGTTTGCGTCGGGCGCTGCGGGTGCGGTGGTCGCGACCTTCTTCACCTTTCTTCCTTCTTTCGTGTTCATCCTCGCGGGCGGCCCGCTGGTCGAGGCCACGCGCGACAATATCCGCCTGACCGCACCATTGACGGCGATCTCGGCGGCTGTCGTGGGCGTGATCCTGAGCCTCGCGGTATTTTTCGCCGAGCAGGTGTTCCACCTGTCCGAGCCACTGGCTCTGTGGGATAAAACCGCGCTGCTGATCTCCGTTGTGGCTGCGATTGCGCTACTTCGCTTCGCGTGGGGAGCGATACGGCTGATCGCCGTCTGTGCGGTGGCAGGCCTCGTGGTATCTTACGTGCCGTGGTGGTAATCCTTTTTTGATGGCGGTGTAATCACTGCCGCCATTGTGGTTTTCTGACATGACCGAACGCATCATCCCTGTCGCCGACCTGCGCTATTTGCACGCCGTGCCGCACATCCCCGAACAGCTGACGCCGGCCACCGGCCTGCTGTCGGACACGCTTGGCCGGCCCTTGCGCGATCTGCGCATTTCGGTCACGGACCGCTGTAATTTCCGCTGCGTCTACTGCATGCCAAAGAGCGTGTTCGACAAGGAATATCAATTCCTGCCGCATGAGCTGCTGCTGTCGTTTGAAGAAATCACACGGGTCGTCAAGATTTTCATCGCGCATGGCGTCGAAAAAATCCGCCTGACCGGCGGCGAGCCGCTGCTGCGCAAGAACATAGAAAAACTGATCGAGATGCTCGCCGTGCTGAACACAGCGAACGGCAAGCCACTGGATCTGACCATGACCACCAATGCGTCGCTGCTGGCCAAAAAAGCGCAATCACTGAAAGACGCTGGCCTGCAGCGCGTGACGGTGTCGCTCGATTCGCTCGATGACACCACCTTCAAGCGCATGAACGATGTGGATTTCCCTGTGTCGGATGTACTCGAAGGTATCGAGGTTGCTTCTCAAGTCGGCCTCGGGCCGATCAAGGTCAACATGGTCGTCAAGGGCGGCGTGAACGATCAGGAGATCGTCCCCATGGCGCGCCACTTCAAAGGCAGTGGCGTGATCCTGCGCTTTATCGAATACATGGATGTGGGTGCCTCCAACGGCTGGAAGATGGACGAAGTCATCCCCTCGGCCGAGGTCGTGCGCCGCATCAGCGAGACCATGCCGCTGGAAGAGATCGAGCCCAACTACACCGGCGAAACGGCCGAACGCTGGCGCTATGTGGATGGCAGCGGCGAGATCGGCGTCATCTCCAGTGTCACGCAAGCCTTCTGCCGCGACTGCAATCGGGCCCGTCTGTCCACCGAAGGCAAACTGTTCACGTGCCTGTTCGCGACAGGCGGTCACGATCTGCGCGCGCTGCTCCGCAACAAGCATACCGACGAAGAAATCATCTCGGCGATTGCCCACCTGTGGGCAAAGCGTGATGACCGTTACTCAGAACTTCGTACCATCAACACCGAAGGCTTGTCCGTCCGCGATCGCAAGGTCGAGATGTCGTATATCGGCGGCTAATGTCATGCAGCACCCTGCTTCTCTGTACGCGGCCGGCAAGCTGACTGGTCGTGATGCGGATTCGCTCGCGGTCGCTGATGCGCAGCGCATCATTCTGAGCCATATCGAGCCGATTCAAGCCACAGAGACGGTGGCGCTGAAACAGGCACTGGGCCGTGTGCTCGCGACTGATCTGATCTCTCCGTTGAATGTTCCTTTTGCAGACAACTCGGCCATGGATGGCTACGCATTGCGCAGCACCGATCTGCACGCGGTGAAGACGACATCTTTTGTCACCCTCAAGATCGCCGGTCATGCCTTCGCTGGCCATCGCTTTGATGGCACGGTGGGTGCTGGTCACTGCGTACGCATCATGACGGGCGCGGTCATTCCACAAGGATGTGATGTCGTGGTGCCCCAAGAGCTGGCACAGACTGTCAATGACAGCACGGTCGAGCTACCCGCGCAATCCGTTCAGCCAGGCCTGAATATCCGGCGTGCGGGTGAAGATCTCGCGCGCGGACAAGCCGCACTCAAGCAAGGTCGGCTGCTGTCCCCAGCCGATCTGGGATTGATCGCGTCGCTGGGATTGGCCGAGGTTGTCGTCAAGCGCAAGCTGCGCGTTGCGCATTTCTCTACCGGTGATGAGCTGCGCTCTGCCGGTCAGGCACTAGACGAAGGCAGTGTCTATGACAGCAATCGCTACACCTTGCACGGCATGTTGGTACGCGCTGGATTTGAACCGATTGACCTTGGACTGGTGCGGGATGATCCGGCAGCCATCGACACCGCACTCCGGCAAGCCTGCGAGCAGGCTGATGCAGTGATCACCTCAGGCGGCGTGTCAGCGGGTGATGCCGATTACACGCGGCAAATGATGGCGCGACTGGGCGATGTGGCTTTCTGGAAGATCGCGATGCGGCCAGGTCGGCCGCTGGCGTTTGGCACGCTCGACGTCAATGGCAAGCGCGCCTTGCTGTTTGGCCTGCCCGGCAATCCGGTGGCCACCATGGTGAGCTTTTATTTTTTTGCGCGGCCTGCGCTGTACGCACTAGCGAGCGCTGAGGTGCCCGACATCATGACAGTGCGCGCGATCAGCGAGGCCGACATACCCAAGAAACCCGGGCGCACGGAATATCAGCGTGGTCAACTCACTCGTCTCCCTACCGGCGAACTCGGCGTGCGCACGACCGGATCACAAGGATCGGGAATTCTCTCTTCCATGACTGAAGCAGATTGCATGATCATCCTGCCCAATGATCAAGGCGCGGTCCGCACGGGCGACCTGGTTGATGTCCTTCCATTCGACGGGCTGATCTGACCCCGTTCAGCTCTGCTTGTTCCTCATCCAGTCCGCCGTACCAAAAAAAGCATTCAGCAGCAGATCCTGCTTCTCTTCCGAGTACGCCAGTTCACGCATCGCCAGCAGCATGCAGGTCAGCCACTGATCACGCTCGGCCGTACCGATGGCGAACGGCAAATGCCGGGCGCGCAAAAATGGATGGCCATGCACTGGCGTATACAGATCCGGGCCACCGGACCAGCCCGACAGAAATAAATACAGCTTGTCGCGCGAACCATCGAGTGACGGTGGGTGCATCGCGCGCAGCGCGGCAAACTCGGTTTCCAGATCCATCAGATCATAAAAGCGATCGACCAGCTCGCGCAGCTTGTCGTTTCCACCGATCAGTTCATACAGCGTGGGCTGCGGCTTATCGTTCTGAGATTCTTGCATCAGGTTTTTCGGCAATGGTTCGTCATTCCTCGAATGATAGCCGATGCTCAGCTTCATTTTGACGCAAGCCAAGTAGACGGCACTTATGAAAATCACAAGCTGTCCAAACCTTGCCTTTCAGCGATGAGCATAAGCAACGCTATTGCCATTGCTGAAGAAGTTCTCTCTTCGCTGGACCATCTGAACACAGAACACTCGCGATACCCCATGCACGACCTGATCGAAAGACACTCGCCCGAATTTGACTATGTGGTGCGAGCGATGGACGTGCTGATTATCTTCAGCAGCGGCACACTGGCGGCCATGCTTCGCTTCTCGATGGGCCCCGATCAGCTCGCGCCGGTGCACCAGGTGATGCTGTATGCCTGCTCCACGCTGGCCTTCGTGGTGCTGCCGCAATTTGACTTGTATTCATCCTGGCGCGGACGTTCATTGCGACTCATGGTAAGTAATGCCTGCTTTGCGATGCTGATCATCATCGGTACTGGGATCATGCTGAGTTTTTTGCTGCGGCAGATCGATGATCTGTCCCGTCTTTGGGTCGTGATCTGGTATCTGCTGTCTGTCTGTGGTCTGCTGGGTTCGCGCATGCTGCTGTATGCGGGCTTGTCAGGGCTTCGCGAACTAGGCTTCAATCATAAGCGCGTGATCATCATTGGCTATGGTGCGACTGGCCGCGAGATGCATCGTCGCGCGCGCCAGCAGCACTGGGCTGGCTACAGCATTCGCGCCGTTCACGATACGGGTCAAAGCGACCCGCCCGAACCGGGTATCGAACTGCTACACGATTTGCAGCAACTACCCCAAGCCATTCTGAAACACCATGCGCATGAGGTGTGGATCACGCTGCCATTGTCCGAATCGGCACGACTGCAACAGCTGCAATACCTGCTGCGCAACAGCCTGGTGGATATACGCTGGGTTCCCGATACGGCAGCCATGAGCATACTCAGCCAGCGCACGATGGAATTTCTGGGACTGCCGGTCGTCGAGCTAAACCGTCCGGCAAGCGCTGGCTTACGAGGGCTTGCGAAAGAAGTATTTGATCGTTTATTCGCATTGTGTGCACTGGTTGCGCTCTCACCGCTGCTGTTGACACTGGCCGCACTGATCAAAGCGAGTTCGCCGGGACCCGTGCTGTTTCGTCAGCCCAGGCTGGGGCTGAATGGGCGTATTTTTCATGTTTATAAATTTCGGAGCATGAAGCTTCATCACGAGCATGGCGATCGCGTGACACAAGCTACGCGTGATGATCCGCGCATTACGTCGATCGGCCGCCTCATGCGCCGCACCAGTCTGGACGAACTACCACAATTCTTCAATGTACTGTTAGGCGACATGTCGGTCGTCGGACCACGTCCACATGCTCTTTCACACAATGATTTGTACAAAGACAAACTGGTGATGTACATGCAGCGTCACCGCGTCAAGCCGGGTATCACCGGATGGGCGCAGATTCATGGCTTTCGCGGCGAAACAGACACGGAAGAAAAAATGGCGCGCCGCGTGGCCTGCGACCTTCACTACATACAGCACTGGTCCTTCTGGATGGATCTGAAGATCATCTTATGGACCAGCTTCAAGGGATGGATACATACCAATGCCTACTGAGACGGCGCGGCGCAAGCTTGCCATCGCTGAACGCGAACCGCTACCCGAAAACTTGTTCCGCAGCGTCGTCGCTCACGCGCCGCTGGTCGCCATTGATCTGGTCGTTCAAGACCATCAGCGCCGAGTGCTGCTTGGCTGGCGCCGCAACCCGCCAGCGCGTGGCTACTGGTTTGTCCCGGGCGGGCGTGTGCGCAAGGACGAGACGCTGGCCGAGGCCTTTGCTCGCATCAGCGCCGCTGAACTGGGCGAGGCGTTTCAACTGGAGCACAGTATCTTCATGGGCATCTATCAGCATTTTTATTCAGAAAACTTTCGTGGCGAGGCGCGTGCCTCCACGCACTACATCACACTGGCTCACAAGCTGCGTGCCCGTGACACCTGTCTCCCGCTGCCGGACGAGCAGCACAGCCGCTACCGCTGGGCCAGCCGCACCGATATCGAGTGCGACCTGCTCGTGCATCCTTACGCGCGCGCCTATTTTCGTGGTTAAAGCATGACTCCGGTATCGTGCCAGTCGTCGGTCGTACTCGTCGCTCTGAGCTGCGACTCAGGAACACATGACTTCACACGATCGGATATCGACAGAAGACGCTAATGCTGCTCAGACGATTTCCCATGTGCTGTCTGGCAGTGTTTTTTTTGTCGATGGTAGCGATCGGCTCCCTGCCGGGCCAAGCAACCGCGCTGTCGTCGCGCTTCGGCGATAAAGCCCTTCACACCGCTGCTTATGCGCTGATCAGTGTGCTCGCCCATGCATCGCTGATCGGCTCGCGCAATGCGCGTGCTATCGCCAGTGTGATCCTGGTCGGCTGCCTGGGCCTGCTGGATGAATGCATTCAGCGCCTTCTGCCCTATCGCAATGCGTCGCTGAGCGACTGGTGTTTTGATATGGCGGCTGCGATCGCAGTCGCCTCATTTTTCTGGCTACTCGAACTCAGCATGACCAAAACTACTCACCCTGAGACCCCTCATGAGAAAAAAGATCAGCAAGGCCGTATTTCCCGTCGCAGGACTTGGCACACGCTTTCTTCCAGCGACCAAGGCCAGTCCGAAAGAGATGCTGCCGGTCGTGGACAAACCTCTGATCCAGTATGCGGTGGAGGAAGCGGTTGCGGCAGGCATCAGCGAAATGATTTTCGTCACTGGCCGCAACAAGCGAGCGATCGAAGATCATTTTGACAAAGCCTATGAGCTCGAAGCCGAGCTGGCCGCGCGTCAGAAGCATGACCTGCTGGCTCAGATCAGACAGATCAAACCCGAGCATGTGCAATGCTTCTATGTCCGTCAGGCAGAGGCACTGGGTCTCGGGCATGCCGTGCTGTGCGCGGAGCGGCTGGTGAAGGATGAGCCCTTTGCCGTCATCCTGGCCGACGATCTGCTGCAGGCCAAGGTGCCGGTCATGCGTCAGATGACCGAGATGTATGGGCACTACGGTTGCAGCATCATCGGCGTGGAAGCGATACAACCAGAGCAAAGCAACGCCTATGGCGTGATTCGCGGCACACCCGTTGCCGAGCAGTTGCTCAAGCTCGAAGCCATCGTCGAGAAACCTGCGCCAGCGAGCGCGCCATCGAACATGGGCGTGGTAGGCCGTTACATACTCACGCCATCGATCTTCCGTCATTTGCATGCATTGCAACCTGGCGCAGGCGGCGAACTGCAACTGACCGACGCCATTGCGGAATTATTGATGAGCGAAGCCGTGCTCTCCTACCAGTTCGAGGGCAAGCGCCATGACTGTGGCACCAAGCAAGGCTACCTGGAAGCGACGGTAGCGCTCGCGCTGCGCCACCCGGAAGTGGCCGATGATTTCCGCCGCTTCCTGCGCTCGCTGCCGCTCGGCGATCAGGTACTCGCAGCAAATCGCCATGTCTCCGCCCGCGAGACGGGTGCAGCAGCGGCGCTGGGATGATGAACGAATCCATTCTCGTCACCGGTGCCACTGGCTACATCGGCTCGCACGCCTGCGTGTGTCTGCTGAAAGCTGGGTGGCGTGTCATCGCACTAGATAATCTGTGCAACAGTTCACCACGCGCAGTGCTGCGCATACAGGAGATTTGTGGTCGTCCTATGCCTTTTCATCCACTGGATGTGCGCGACCACGTTGCAGTATCTCGGCTGATTCAACAGGAAAATATCAGCGCCGTCATCCATTTCGCCGGACTGAAAGCGGTGGGCGAATCAGTGACGCGTCCTCTTGATTACTTCGACAATAACGTGGCGGGCAGCATCACCCTGCTCCGCGCACTGCACCAGCAAGGGGTGCGCAAACTGGTGTTCAGCTCATCCGCCACGGTCTATGGCGATCCATCGGAGGTGCCAGTCACCGAGACAGCCCCACGGTCAGCAACCAACCCGTATGGTCGCACTAAGCTCATGGTGGAGCAGATACTTGACGATCTAAGCGATTCCGATCCGGAGTGGCGTATCGCTACCCTTCGCTACTTCAACCCCGCTGGTGCGCATGAGAGCGGCCTGCTCGGCGAAGATCCGCGCGGCGTACCGAACAACCTGATGCCCTATGTCGCTCAGGTGGCCGTCGGCCGCCTGCCCTGCGTGCAGGTACACGGCGACGACTATCCGACTCCCGATGGCACGGGCATTCGCGACTACATCCATGTGATGGATCTCGCGCGCGGACACCTTGCGGCGCTGGAGCGCTTGTTCTCGAATCCCGGCAGCTTCACTGTCAATTTGGGCACCGGCCGCGGCGTGAGCGTTCTTGAGGCGGTCTCGGCTTTCGAGAGGGCCTGTGGCAAGCCTCTGCCACGGCGCATCGGGCCCCGTCGTTCTGGCGACATCGCTGCGTGCTATGCGTCGGCGCAACGCGCCAGAGAACTCCTTGGCTGGCAAGCTGAACGCAGCTTCGATCAAATGTGCGCTGACCACTGGCGCTGGCAGCGTCAGAATCCCGGTGGCTATTGATCGCAACGACATCCGCATGCAGAGACTCGCGCTGCACCTGACACAACACAAGCTGCTGCCAAGGGTAATGCCGAAAATAGCGGTCTGATTCCTTCTGCGAGATCTGATGAACCACTCACCGATTGCGAATACCGAAGGTCGAGTCGCTCTGATCACCGGCGTCACCGGCCAGGATGGCGCCTACTTGTCAGAGCTCCTGCTGGGCAAAGGCTATCAGGTCCATGGGATCAAGCGCCGCAGCTCATTGCTGAACACCTCGCGCATTGATCACCTGTATCAAGATCCGCACGAGTCACGCCGCCGTTTTGTGCTGCATCATGGCGACATGACCGATACCGCATCGCTCATCCGGGTGATGCAACAGGTAAAGCCTGACGAGGTCTATAACCTCGCTGCACAGAGTCATGTGGCAGTCAGCTTCGAAGAACCGGAATACACGGCGAACTCCGACGGCATAGGCACCCTGCGGCTGCTGGAAGCGATACGCATCCTCGGACTGGAAAAGACGACGCGTTTTTATCAGGCCTCGACCTCTGAGCTCTACGGCAAGGTACAGGAAACGCCACAACGCGAGAGCACACCCTTCTATCCGCGCAGTCCCTATGCGGCGGCCAAGCTGTACGCGTACTGGATCACGGTGAATTATCGCGAAGCTTATGGCATGTACGCATGTAATGGCATTCTGTTCAATCATGAATCGCCATTACGGGGTGAGACTTTCGTCACCCGCAAGATCACGCGTGGACTGGCACGCATTGCGCTCGGGCTGCAGGATTGCCTTTATCTCGGCAATCTGGATGCGCTGCGCGACTGGGGCCATGCCCGTGACTATGTCGAGATGCAGTGGCTGATGTTGCAGCAAGACGCCGCCGAAGATTTTGTGATCGCCACCGGTCGACAGGCCAGCGTGCGCGAGTTTACCGACCGTGCAGCGGCGGCACTGGGCGTCTCGCTGGCGTGGAGCGGAGACGGTGTCAACGAGATAGCTTGTGTGGATTCCGCGAGCGACAGCACATGCTTGAAAAAGGGGCAAATCATCGTTCGCATCGATCCGCGCTATTTCCGTCCTACGGAGGTCGAGACCTTGCTGGGTGATGCCAGCCGTGCGCGCGAACGCCTGGGCTGGTCGCCGCGTACCGGTCTGGCAGAACTGGTCGATGAAATGGTAAAGGCTGATCTGTCAGCGGCACGCAAGTATGCACTGCTGCGCGAGAACGGCTTCACAGCGTTCACCCATCACGACACGCTCTGATACAGCGCCTGAACGATGAGCAAAACTACTGCAGAGAGAGTTTTTGTTGCGGGCCATCGCGGCATGGTTGGCGCGGCGATTGTCCGTCGTCTGAAGGCCCTGGAAACGGGCAATACCTTGCAGCTGGTGCTGCGCTCACATGACGAGCTGGATCTGGCCGACAGTACACAAGTCGAGGAATTCTTCGCCAGTCACGCGATCGACACGGTCTACATGGCAGCAGCACGGGTCGGCGGCATACAGGCCAATAATCTTCAGCCTGCCGAATTCATTCAGCAGAACTTGATGATCGAAGCGAATGTCATCCATCACGCATGGCGCCACAGGGTGAAGAAGCTGCTGTTCCTGGGTTCGTCGTGTATCTACCCGAAGCTGGCGCCGCAGCCTATGGCCGAAAGCGCGCTGCTTGACGGGCCGCTGGAACCTACCAACGAGCCCTACGCCATTGCCAAAATCGCTGGCATCAAACTCTGCGAAAGCTATAACCGGCAATACGGCACCGACTATCGCAGCCTGATGCCAACTAATCTGTATGGCCCAGGCGACAACTTCAATCTTGAGAGCAGTCACGTACTGCCCGCGCTACTTCGGAAAATCCATGACGCCTATCAAACCAATGCGCGCGAGGTCGTGATCTGGGGCAGTGGCAGACCGCTTCGCGAATTTCTGCATGTAGATGATCTCGCAGCGGCCTGTGTGCATCTGATGCAGCTCGGGCAGGATCAGTTGCAGCCACTGATTTCGCCACAGTGCTCGCACCTGAATGCCGGCAGTGGCGAAGAAATCAGTATCGCCGATCTCGCACAGCTTATTGCCGGCATCGTCGGCTTTGAGGGGGAGCTGCGCTTCGATAACAGCAAACCTGATGGCACGCCGCGCAAGTTGCTTGATTCAAGCAAGCTCAGAGCGCTCGGCTGGATGCCGACCATTGGCCTGCGCGAGGGCATACTGCGCACCTACCGGCACTTTCTCTCTGCAAATGCCGCGGCACATGCTGAACAAGCGTATCGTGGTCTGGCCGAACCACCCGGTCTGCGCTTTTGAGCGTTCACGGATGGACATGACTATCACCTCGGATGTGATCCTCGTGCTGCTCGCAGCGCTGCTTGCGTTGCCCTTCGCGCTGAGCATCTGTCTGCGTCATCCGTCACTGGCCACGCTGAGCCTGATCGCCGTGCTGTGCCTGTTCTCGTCATCGACCTGGGGCCAGCTGCAAGAAGAGAACACGATTTATTCGCGTGGCACCGGGATGTTCTATTTTTCTTTGCTCAACCTGCTGCTGTGGGTGACAGCAGCGGCAGCCTGTTTGCAACGGCTGCATCGTGGTTTATCAATCAACCGGTATCCTTCGCTGAGCACAGCCTCGCCATTTCCAATGGCGCTGGCGGCGTTTGCGTTCATGCTGCTGGCTCATGTCGTGCTCGGACTCATGTCGGACAAGGACTTGACGCATATCCTCAGCTACACCGGCCTGATCAATGTGATCAATCTACTGCTATTCGGCTGGCTGGTCACGCAGACGCTGACCGATGCCCGTTCACAGCGCTGGCTGCTGCAGCTGCTATTAGCGCTGGCTGCTGCGCGTGCCGCTTTTGGTCTTGCGCGCTATCAGTGGTTCGGGGGCGACAGCGCGAATCCCTATCGCAATTTCGAGGGTCTGGATATCCGTCTGGTCTATTTTGATATCTGCGACAACTACATCGCTGCGCTCGCAGCGTTCATGCTTGCGTGGCTGCTGCTGATGCCGCAAGTACGACTGTCTCTGCCCAAGCGTGCACTCCTGCTACTCTGGCTATCGCTCGAAGTCGCCACGGTTGCACTCTCTTTCCGACGTTCTTCACTGATCGGCCTTGCGCTGATGTCGCTCGTGCTGTTCTGGCAGCTGCCCTGGCGACGCCGACTCTGGCTGGCGGGCACGGGCTCGCTGGGCATGATCGCTGCGTCGATCACGCTGATGAAAGAAAGGCTGCAGTTCAATACGAACGGTGCCGGCGGTATGCTGGCGTCGCTGCTGTATGACATCGGTCCCGCACACTCGACCGAGGTCAGCCGCTTTTATGAACTCGAAGCGGCAGCGCACAGTCTGGAAGGACACTGGCTGTTCGGATTGGGCAGCTGGGGCAGCTTCTATGGCAATGAAGACATTCTTGACTATCACTTCGGCAAATTCGATTTCGTGCACAGCGGCTTTGGGCATCTGCTGCTGAAGTCCGGGCTGGTGGGACTGATGATGTTCATCGCCCTGCTCGCTGCGGTGGTCATTCACTATCTGCGGCAGCGACGCCACTGGAACAGGCACTCGGCGTTGATGGCCGACGCAGCGATCGCTGGCCTGCTGTTCTGGACGCCGACGCTGCTGATCGGCACGCCCGTCATCGAGTTCCGCACCATGCTGCTGCTGGGCCTGACGCTAGCTCTGCCATATCTGTGCGTGCCGCATGCGAAGCCGGTGTCGTTCCGCTTCTCATCCCTACGGAGCCGGCATGCTGCTGCGTAATTCAATCTGGCACCTGAGCGGCTCGGCAGTGCCCGCGCTGGTCGCGCTGGCGACGGTGCCTCTACTGATTCGCGGTGTCGGTCTAGAGGGTTTTGGCATCATCACGCTGATTACTTCCGTAGTCGGCTATTTCGGCATCGTCGACCTGAATCTTTCCGCAGGGTCGATACGCTACCTGTCGCAATTCCATGCGAGCTCGGAGGATGAATCCTTCCGCGAAACCTTCTGGTTCGGTCTGATGTTTTACATCGGAATCGGTCTTCTGGGCGGTGTGCTACTGCTAGCGCTGGCAGCGACGCTGCTGAACCAGTTTTTTGAGGTGAGCACCGCTTTGCATGATGATGCATTGTGCGCGCTGCGCATCGCAGCGCCGGGCTTCGCACTCACCCAGCTGCAGAACTATCTGCTGGTCGTGCCGCAAGCCATCCAACGCTATGATCGTTCGGCCCAAGGCGAGGCATTCTTCGGCGTGCTGGTCAATGTACTGTCCGCCACCGTGGCGCTGGCCGGCGGCGGTATCGCGGGCGTGATCGCTGCGCGTGTCATTGTCTCGGCCATCAACACGCTGTGGCTGCTATGGCTGCTCCGGCATCTGCGCATACCGCTGCAGCCGCGCTGGCCCGGGCCGGAAATTCGCAAATTGCTGACCAGCTTCTCGATCTATGCGTACTTGTCACGGCTGGCCTCTCTGCTGCACCAGCATGCCGACAAGCTGATCATCGGCGCTCTGGCTGGCCCCGTCGCCCTAGCTTTTTACACCGTGCCGAATCAGCTGGCCAGCCGGGTGCTGGGCCTCACGTATCGCTTGGGTAGTGTGATCTATCCGCGCGTATCGGCACTGGCTGCCACAGGCCAACGCGAACCTTTGCGGCTGCTGTATCTCGATGCGACGCGCTGGCTGACCTACCTGAATCTTGCCGCGCTCGGCCTGATCGCGCTGACCGGCGAGGAATTCCTGCGACGGTGGGTCGGCCCCGCCTTCGTGGAGGAAGCCTATCCAGTGCTGCTGCTGGTGACGCTGGGGCTGCTGTTGGATTCATTGACGACGATTCCCTCGCTGGTCAATGACGGACTGGGGCATCCACGCCTGACGGGGCGCTTCGCACTGGCACGCGGACTGATCGGTGTGCCGCTGGTGTACGCGGGTACGCAGCTGGCCGGCATCACAGGCGCGGCAAGCGCGCACCTGTTGGCCTCCGCCTTGATGGGGATTCTGTTTCTCGTCTATGTGCACGGTCGCAGCGTGCCCGTGACACTCGCAGACACGTGGCGACTGGCCTGGCTGCCCGCGCTCGGCGTCGGTATCGCCGCGCTGCTGCTGGCACTGCCGCTCCGCTGGATGATGCCGCCGGGTGTCCCCGGCCTGCTGTTGCTGGCTGGTGCGGCATCGCTGGCACTGATCGGATTCGCGCTGACGCTGCTGGTCAATGACAGCGAGCGCGCGGCACTGCATAGCGCCGCGCGACGTCTGCTCCCCGGGGCTTGCTGAGGTGCGGATTCTGATGGTCAGCGAAGACTTGCCCATGCCTTGCATGGGTGGGCTTGCACGGCATGTGCTGGCACTCTCTGCGGCACTGATCGCGGAGGGCCATCAGGTCGATCTGATGGGCAATGATGACTATCCCCCCGCCTTATCGGACGAAGTGATGCGTTTTGGGGGTCGCTTTTTTGCGGCGCTGAATGGGCAATTCGACGGATGGAAAGAGATATCTCTGGGCGTCTTTATGCCACCCAAGCGAAGCGTGATTGCGCGACGATTTGCGCGTACGATCTTGCGGTATGCAGATGCCTATGACGTGATCCATTATCACGGTCATCTTCCGAACCTTGCCCACTATCTGCCTAGAGATGTGAACTTCATTCAGACGCGGCATGATCAGGGCAGCGATTGCCTGATCCACACGCGCTTCGCGCGTGGAAAAATCTGCGAGAGCATCGATCCTTCGGATTGCGCGGGATGCCGGCACTGGAAGCCCAATCTGATCCAGCGGCAGGTATCGGCGCTGGCGGTGCGCCAATTCCGTGACGAGGTGAAGCAAGGCTTCCTGCGTCACAAGACGGTATTCGTATCCGATTTTTTGCAGCGTAATCTGCAGCGCAGCTTTGGCCCGGGCACTTGGGGAGTGACAGTTCACAATTTTATCGATGTGGTGGCGCTGCAATCGGCACAATCATCTGTCGCGCCGCCGGCCGCGTCGGGGCCGCTGCAGGTTTTCGTTGCGGCCAAGCTGTATCCGGCCAAGGGGGTCGGCAGTCTGCTGACAGCGCTGGATCGCTTACAGGCGCAGCATACCCTGCAACTCGACATCGCCGGTGATGGCAGCGAGGAAGCGATGCTGAGGGAGCAGTATTCCTGGGCACATTTTCATGGCTGGCAAAGCGGCGAGCAGACGCTGCGGCTGGCGGCGCGTGCGCATGCCATCGTGGTGCCCTCGGTTTGCGAAGAGGCCTGCGCATCCACGGTGCTTGAGGCACTCATGCTAGGCAAGACCGTGTTCGCGTTGCGGCTTGGCGGAACGCCCGAACTCGCGCGCTATGCCAGTGCCCCGGATCAACTCCGCTTGTTCGATGACATGGAATCTCTGGCCAGCGCCTTGCAGTCATTCGTGCCGCGTGCCGATCTGCAGCTCGCGCCCGGTAGGCATGCGGATGCCCGCACCGCTGCGCGCCAACTGCTCGGTCTGTACCAGCTTCCTGCGGGACCGCTGACATCGGTTCGCGCGCTATCCTCTGCTTACCTCGTCGCGACATGAGTTCTCCTTTGTTTTCCATCATCACCTGCACACTCAACAGTGTGGACTGGATCGATGAATCCATACGCTCGGTGCTGTGTCAGCGGCATGTGACTATCGATTACGTATTCGTCGATGGCGGATCGACCGATGGCACGCTGGAGAAGCTACGCGCGATACCCCGTGAGATCACACTGATCGAAAACCGCCGCAACGGCATCAGCGATGCAATGAACGCGGGCGTTGCAGCGGCTCGCGGAGACATCATCGCTCACCTGCACTCTGATGACTACTACCTGCATCCAGAGGTACTGATCAGTGTCGCGCATCGCTTTGCATCGAGTGGCTGTCGCTGGCTGTTCGGACGAACCGCACGCGCAATTAACGGCCGGCTACTCCCCGAGAGCTACACCGCGCCGCGATACAGCCGGCAGCAACTGCTGAACGGTAATTTCATCCCACACCCGGCGACTTTTGTCGAGAGAGCACTGCTGAATGAGTGCGGGCTCTTCGATACCCGCCTTCGCTACGCCATGGACTACGACCTCTGGCTGCGGCTATCCGCCATCGCTGATCCTTTGCAGCTGGACGACGCGCTGACAGCATTCAGGGAACATGCCGGCAGTCTGTCTACCCGTGATCGCATCGCGGCGATGAAAGAAGACCTTGCCGTGCGCCTCGTCCATACCGGGCCGAGACCGCTCCGACGACTGATGCACCATGCGCGATTTATGGTTCGACGGCGACGAGCGCAACGAAGCCTGATCGAGAGCCAAAACACCGAACTGCGGAATCCTGAACAAACTAGCCACCGGAGCCTGAACAATGCGTGAGATTTCGCTGATTCTGGCGACGGTGGGCCGTAGCACCGAGCTGAAGCGACTGTTTGATTCGCTTGCTGCGCAGACTTTCCATGATTTCGACATCATCGTGGTCGATCAGAATGAAGACGATCGGTTGCTGCCGGTGTTACAGCGAGCCCGGTACCTGGGTCTGACCTTGCGACACATTCGGCACCAGCCCCCCAATCTCGCCTTATCGAGAAATGCCGGCATCGCCGTCGCTACCGGTCGCTGGTTGGGATTTCCGGATGATGACTGCTGGTACGAACCTGACCTGCTGTCGCGCATCGTGCTGCGCAGCCGCCGCAATGATCGTCCGCAGGGGGTCATCTGCCGCTGGGTTGAGCAGGATGCACCTCAACCACCGGGGCTGTTGAGCTGGGAACGCTCGTCGCGGTTTCGCGATTTCCCGGTGTCGTCGATCACCTTGTTCTTCGAGCGCGCTCTGCTACAACAAGTGGGCGGCTTTGACGGCCGGCTAGGTGTCGGTCAGTGGTTTGGTGCTGGCGAGGAAACCGATCTGATGCTGCGCGTTCTGCGCACCGGGGCGACCGTCGCGCACGAGCCCTGTGCGAGAGTGCATCATCGTGTAGAACCGACAACTGCATCAAAAACCCGAATAGCGCGCCGCTCCGCGCTGCTGCGCGCACGCGGCACCGGTGCAATGTACGCCAAGCATCGTCTGCCACTGTGGGTGATCGTTCGCGGGCTGCTCTCACCCGTTCTCAAACCGCTGTGCAAGGGCCGCATCGGTGCGGAGCTGATGCATGGGCTGACGGTGACTGCGGGCCGAATGGCGGGCTGGCTGCGTTGGTCGTTCAGCCAGGCACGCAGTCCCGCCGATGAGGCACAGCGACTGACCGACGGCCACTCTCACTGAGATGCGGTCAATGCGCATCGCGCTCATCACCAATACGCCGCCGCCGTATCGCGTGCCGGTGTTTGCACGGCTGTCATGCAGGACTGGCCTCGACTTTCACGCGATATTCTGCGCGCGTCGAGAGCCGAATCGCGCCTGGGATCTTCCTGAGATGGCCTTTACGCATCATTTTCTGCGGGAGCGCTTCTACACGGTCGGTGATCGTTACGTGCACGACAATCCTGACGTGATTCCGTTGCTGATCAGGCTCAAGCCAGACCTGGTGATCACTGATGGATTTAATCCCACCCACTTGTATGCGTTTATCGCAGCGCGTGTGCACCGGTGGGCGCATGTCGCGATGACCGATGGTACTTTACACTCCGAGCAATCGCTATCGCGCACCCACCGACTGGTACGACGGATGGTTTTTCGCAGAACGCAAGCCTTCATCGCTGCGAGCGAAGGTGGGCAAAAACTGTTTCGTTCCTACGACGTGAAGCCGGAAGCCTGTTTCTATTCCTGGTTATGCGTGGACAATCGCTGTTTTCTTCCTGCTTCAATCAGATCGCGGCCTGACTATGACTTCATTTTCTGCGGACGCTTCGAGCCAGCAAAAGACCCTTTGTTCGCGTTGGCCGTCGCGCGCGATACTGCGCGTCGGTTACAGCGTAAAACGAGATTGCTTTTCGTCGGCTCCGGCAGTCTGGATTCCGTGCTGAGAGCACGAGCCGAAAAGGAACATCCTTTCGTGGACACGCACTTTCACGGCTTTGCGCGACAGGTGGAGCTCCCGCGTCTGTATCAGTCAGCCAGTGTGTTTTTGTTTCCAACCCATGGTGATGTCTGGGGCGTGGTCGCCAATGAAGCCTGTGCGGCCGGGCTGCCGGTGATCGTCAGCCCGGAGGCCGGCGTCGCTGGCGAGCTGGTGATGAACGATGTCAATGGCTTTGTCCGCCGGCGGGACGTTACGCTGTGGGCCGACTGCGCGCAACAGCTGCTGACGAATCCCGGGCTGTGGCGCAGGTTCAGCGAGCGCAGCCTGCAACGCGTTGGGAGATATCAGTTCGACAGCGCAGCGCAAGGCATTATCGATGCCTGCAAGTTTGCACTGCGCATATCGAATCTACCGGAGATATCGAATCCCTCGGAGATAACGGATCGGTCGCCTCCATCGAACACGCGGAAGCTCATCCCACTATCCCATACCTCAACCGAAAAATCACAATGACTGCTGCTGTGCTCTGCTTTTCCGTCGATGATGGCCACCCGCTGGACATGCGTATGGCCGACCTGCTGATCAAACACGGTGTGCAGGCCAGCTTTTTTGTACCGAGCCGTAACAGCGAAGGTCAGCCAGTGCTGCCGCCTTCGGCGCTACGGGATCTGTCCGGAAAATTCGAGATCGGTTCTCATACCCTCGAGCACCGATATCTGAACCGGCTCGACATGCACGAGGCGCTGAGGCAAATCACCGAAGGCAAGCGCGCGCTTCAGGATACGCTGGGCAAGCCAGTGCACGGCTTTTGCTACCCGGGCGGCAAGTACCGAGCGCTTCATTGCGGCATGGTGCAAGCCGCTGGCTTCCGGTATGCGCGTACCACCCAGAACTTACGGCTGGATGTCGAATGCAGCCCGCTGGAATTACCGACTACGCTGCAGTTTTACCCACATCCGCGCGCGATACTGATCCGGAATTTCATTTCGCAACGACACTGGCAGCACCGGTTGCAGACGCTGGAGTTGCTGCTGCAAGAGCCGCACTGGCTGGACCGGCTGCGCAGGCTGTTCGCATGGACCGTGCGTCACGGCGGCATATTTCATCTGTGGTGCCACAGTCTGGATATCGAACGTCTCGGTCTGTGGCAGGCGCTGGATCGCTTCCTCGGCGAGGCCGTCGAATGGATACCCTGCGAACGCAGGCTGAATAATCTGCAGCTCGTCACCCGCTACTGCAATGGTGTAGAAGACGCGAATCCCGGCTTCCAAATCATCAGGTAATAGTAGGCCTTGACACCACACAGCCGCAGATGACCGAGCTTCCACTCGGGCCGGCCCGGTAGCACATCGACCAGCGCCTTGATATCCAGCGCATCAAGCAAGGCCAGATCGCGTTCGGGTCTTAGCCAGCGTATCAGTGGATGCTCGCGGTTCGATGTGGAGACAAACACTCCCTTGCGCGCTATTCGCATCAGCTCGCGCAGGAAACGTACCTGACGCTCATGCGTGTTGTAATGCTCGAGCAAGCCGTGACAAGCAACCCAGTCGAATTGGGCATCTTCATAGCGCAGACGTATGCAATCCGGTGGCGGCAACTGATCAAGGCTGTCGATCTCCAGCGTCCTCTGCGGACAGTCACCTGCACTGAAATCAGCAAATGCCTGGCTCAGGCGCTGCCGGCAACGCTGGCTGGCTTGTTGAATCAGTGCGGGAAGCATGCGGTAGATTTTCTGCTGAATGTGAAACTACGTATCAGGAATGGGTTCTGTACATCTTCGCCGAGATCATCGTCGCTTTCATTGCGAGGCATCAGCGACTGCGCAATCAACCTGCGTTGTAATGCGCGCTGCTCACTGTTTGCACAAAGGCTGAACCCGATGTCTCTGATGACAGCAAATGTACTCGGCACCCGCATCGATGCGCTGGGATGGGAAGAAGTTTTATCACGCATTGTGTGCTGGGCGAGCGCCTCAGGTATTGAGGCATCGCGAACGGTCTGCGTGTGTAACGTACACTCACTGGTGACGGCGCGACGTGACCCCGCATTCGCGCAAGTACTTCGCGACGCCGATCTACGAACACCGGATGGCGCGCCGGTCGCTTGGATCATGCGGCAGCAAGGATGGCCAGAGCAGCCGCGCATCAGCGGTCCGGAACTGATGTGGTTGTTGATGCAGGAAGCGGAACGTCTCGGGCTGCCGGTCTTTCTGCTGGGCGGAACTATCACCACGCTGGAGAAACTTCGCACGCGTCTCAGGGCGTCATTCCCCAGTTTGAGAATCGCTGGTCAGTGCTCGCCGGCTTTTCGCGAGCTCAACGACGATGATCATCGACATATTCGGCGGATGATCGTGACCTCGGGCGCACGGTTGGTCTTTGTTGGTCTCGGCTGCCCGAAGCAGGAACGCTGGATGGCACATGAGCGCGGCCAGCTGAACGTCGTGATGATCGGCGTTGGCGCGGCATTCGATTATCACGCGGGTACGCTGCGACGCGCGCCACTTGCCTGGCAATCCGCCGGTCTCGAGTGGCTGTACCGGCTGGCGATGGAGCCTGTGCGGCTGCTGCGCCGGTATCTGGTGACGAACGCACTATTTCTGCTTTGGCTGCCGGGTCAGCTGTGGCGGCGCGGCGCTCGCTGAACAGCGGGGATCAGGCTCATCCATGGTCTTCTGCCATGCGGCCGCATCCAGCCACCCTATCCCCTCAAGCTGCGCCAAGCGATCTAATGGACCCTCATAGCAATTTTTTTCAAAAGACGCGAAACGTCGCACATGAGCCCCTCCGTGCCGGCTCCAGAGTCGGTAGGCTGGCACCCCAGTCGCAAGCACGAAACGATTACCGATGATCCTGTTGGCGGTGATAGCGTGCGAGGAAGCTGTTTCATTGAACAGCAGGTGCTCATGCGCGCTGTGGCTGAAGTGATTGTCCGCAATGAGATTGTTGAAGGCATCGTGCAACTGGACCCCGCCCGGATTATCGCTCAGGTGGTTGTCACGGATGATCACCTCATTGGCAAAATCATCCAGATAGATCGCATGCGATAGTCTGCCACGCAGACCGCTGACGCGGTTACGCTCAATGCGGCTGGCCAGTGGCTGTCTGTCGCGAGCAAAAGTGTAGATGCCACCGCAATCACTCAATCGCTGACAGGCACGCGTGATCACATTGTCAGTGACCACCGCATCGCGGAACACACGTATTCCCAGATACGCCGACTGCTCGATGCGGTTACGCGTGATCCGCTGTCCGTGTGCCTGCTCGAACACGATGGCGCCCTTGGACCGCAGCGGCATGCCCAGCATGCCGATACGCTCGAACACACTGTCAGTAACGCTCACATTGCGCGCATCATCCTCGGCGCGCAGGCCGTGCTGCCGCGTTCCCAGGACCCGTACGCGCGAGATGCGTGCGCCCTCGCCGCCAACACGTATCGCCTCGTCAAAGCTATTCACGATCTCCGTGTCGGCAATCGTCAGCGACTGCGTGTCGCTGGCGTCGATGCCGCGTGCCGCAAGAGAAATACGTACTCCTTGAATGCGCAGGTTGCGAGTACCGCGCGCATCAATGGCGGTCGCGCGCGGCGCGGCCCAGACCCGACCCTCGGGCGATCGCCCATCGGGTGGCCAGAGATATAGCCGGCCACGATCAAACACCCACTCGCCTGGAGCATCCAGCATCCATCGCTGGCCCTCGAGGTAGTAAGGCGTGCGCTCGCGGAACCCGAAACCGGGTTCAGGCAGTGAGACGATGCGCAGCTGTCCGCCCTCATAGCCGGCCACGCGTTGGCTGAGTATCAGCCAATCTTCGGGACGCCACACCACAGTGGCGCCGACGAGATCATGGTTGGGAATCGTCACGCGCAAACGATCCGGCGCCATGCCCTCGCCTGCCAGCCATGCATCCTGTGCATTCGGATGATGAGCGAGTGACATGAATTGATCATCCAGCTGCACCATCAGCGGCGCGTCGTCGACAGACGCTGACCAGACCGGACCTTCGCGCCGCCAACCGCGGACAGGCTGTGCGGGCGTTATCGTGGCCTTGCCGCACTCACCTTCCGTACGCAGCGTGACGTCGCTGCGTCCGCGCATATCCAGTGTGCCGCTGTAGCGCTGACCGCAACGCAGCCTGATCGTGTCTCCGTCATGGATGGAGTCAGGCAATGGCAGCACGGACAGCCTGACCTGGTGTTCGCCCTCCGCTGCTGCGCACAATGTTGTGAACAGCAGGACGACGCAAGTGATCTCCCTGAGCATGGGGTGATCATCGATTGAAATCTCCATGATCACCTTGGTATCGCGCAAAAGAAAAAGGGCCCGCACAAGGCTGGCCCAGAAAAAGACCGGCGGAGCCGATCGCGTCGCTATTTTTTCAATGACTGGTTGTCAGGCGGTTGCAGGGTATCGATACGGATCAGCTCAGCTTCCATGCGCGCACGTAGTTGACCTCGTATGAGTTACCGATGCCTGTCGGCGTCGTGCTGTCCGGCTGGCCGCTGGCGCTACCGAACCACAAGTCCAGCATGATGTACATCGGGTCGCTCATCGCCACATTCAAGCTGAAGACTTCTCTGCCATCAAAGTAGAAGGTTTGCTTGGAAGCTTCCCATTTGACCGCATACTTGTGGAAAGCGGCCGACAGATCACTGGTCAGAATCGTCTTGGTCCCCGCGAGTTTTCCTGCATCAATCCACACCGTCGGCGCATACGCGGTGGGGTGCAGATTCGCATCCGACCAGCCGCTATTGGGGCCGCCACCCGCGTAGGCTTCCATCACATCGATCTCAGGCCGGCGAGCCCCAATATGATTGAACAACCAAAACGCAGGCCATGTGCCTTTACCCACGGGCAGCTTGGCATCGATCTCAAAGTACCCATAAGTCTGGTAGTACTTTCCATCCGTATCGATGGTGCGGTTGAAGAATTTGCCGCTGGCGTCACGCTGCGGCCAGATCTTCAGTGAACCATTCGAGACAGCGTAATTCTTGGTTGCATTGCTGGTCTCATACCAGATCGCGTCATTCCACTTCGCGCTGTTCCAGCTATCAAACTCTTCCTGAAAGGTCAGCGTGAACGTCCCGGTCTGACCAAACGGCTTGAGCGCTGTCGTGGTGGCGGTCGGTGGCGCAGTGGCGGTCGGTGAGGTGGTGGTGGTCGTTGGCGTCGTGATGGCTGTCGTCGGGGGGGTGGGCGCCGTCGTCGTAGACGTGGTGGTAGTCGTCGTCGATCCGGTCGTGGTTGACGGCGTGGCACTGACCGTGGTGGTCTGCGTGGATCCATTGGCCAGCTTGGTGGTGGCATTGGCCGAGGTCAGATTACCGGACGAGTCGATCGCGTAAGACGCCATACCTGAACCACCACCGCAGGCAACAAGAAGTACAGAGATACTTGCAGTCGCCGTGAGCACCATCGGCCTGAGAAGCTGGCGGTTGATTGATATTTGGAACATAAAAAATTTCTCCCTCTCAATTTCTGGATCGCGTGACACGCAGATCACTTGCACATGCTTGTTTCAGAGCATTGCTTTAGAAGAAGAGTTCCAAACAGAAATGAAAAATTTTTCACCCGGAAAGAACGTTGCCGGATGAAATAGGCAGCCTGGCAATGGGCGAACGCGACCCTCGCGTGGATGTGGCGATCTGGCGTTTCAGAAAAAAGGCAAAAAAATGCTGTCAGGACGACAGCATAAGAAAATGAAACAGTCTTTCAGACGCGCGATGGCGTCTGGTCACCTGGCCGGCAGATCAGGAGGGCGCATTGCTGCGGTGATCAGTGGTTCGGCTACGGAAGGCTTCGCTACCCCGGCCTCGTCTGCCGTTCTCAGGCGGCGCCCCTGCCTTAACTGCATCGTCAGGTGTGATGCCAGCCTCAGCGAGAGCGCTGTGATGGTAATCGTCGGGAAATTTGCTCCTGCGGTCGGAAATACCGAACTCCCGGCAATGTAGAGATTCGCAAGGCCGTGCACCTTGCCATGACGATCGACGACGCCGTAGCGCGGATGGTCATGCATGCGCGTCGTGCCCATGTGATGCCAGGTGCCTTCTTTTTCCATGGTGTCTGGCCAGCCGTGCGACAGTACCGATGGCCCCACATCGACACGGGCCAGCTTCGCGACATGCAACTCGGCAGCGATGAGCGACAGGGTACGATCTGCTGTGTATTTGACGAGATCATTCAAACGCCAGTCGACCCGTACACGAGGCATGCCTAGTACATCGCGTTTGTCTGTTGACAGCGTGACACGGCTATTCGCATCCGGAGCGGGTTCAATGATCACCTGAAAGCTGACCTTCTTGATCATTGCGCGCGGATGAAAAAATCGTGTGAAACCATACGTGAAAGTATTCAGAGGATCACGCGCCATGGTCGCCAGATCGTCTGACAGCCGCCAGCCCGGCTGGTCTTTCTTCAGTAGCGATTGCTTCAGGCGGAACAATGCCTGTGCGCCAGCGCTGCCCTCACCGGGAAATTCGGAGCAAAAACAGAGCCGCGCATTCAGCAACCGCTCTCGTTCCTGCGCCTTGCGGGTCAACGCCAGTTGCGCTGCGATTTTCACGCCATGCGCTGACACTGCACGGTTCATGTAGTTGTACTTGATGTCATAGAGTTTGTTACGTGACCAGTCAGGCTCAAAGCGGATGCTGCCCTTGAGCATACGCGGATGATCCATGAAATAGCGCCCGACCAGTCCGTTCGCATTGCCCAGTCCCTCGGCAGCGATTTCATTCGATGCTAGCAGCAATCGCGCGTTTTCTATTCCACCCGTAGCTAGCACGAATAGACGCGCCGAGACCGTCGCTTGCCGGCCGGTCAGCGTCCTCACACGAAGCTGCTCAATGCGGGTGCACAGCGGATCTGGCATGATCTGAGTGACATTCGCATGCAGAAAAACGCGCACAAAGCGCGCTCTGGCGAGTTCATGCCGATACTCGCGTCCGAACCGTACCGGAGGACTGAACTGGGAAATCGTATCCCTGACATCGCCCGTACACAGCGGCAGCCGTCGTACATCCTTGCGATCGATGGCCTGCTCCCAGAACAGCGGCTCGAAATTCACTGGCCCCAGCTTCAGCACCTCGTGCGCTTTCCGGTACCAGGGATCGAGCTCCTCCAGACCAAATGGCCAGCCGCTCAAAGGTATCCAGTCACGCGGCTCAAAATCCCAGGCATCCAACGGACGGCACCAGCCACCCCAGCAATTACTGCTGCCACCAAAGAATCGCCCTCGACAGCCATCCGCAAAACGATAATCGAAACCGACTGCCTCGCCACGCGCGAGATCGCGTGTGGCATCATCGGCCGTGAGTCCGCCGCTCTCCAGCACACAGGTGTCGATACCTTGTTTTTCCAGTTCGCGCGCAAGCGTGATGCCCGCGACACCGGCGCCGATGATGCATACCGTGGTCACCAGCGAACGCCCATTCGCCACGTCTCGCATATCGATCAGCATCAGGCCTCCCGCGATATCGCTGGCCTGCGCCAGCGTCGCGCTGCATCGCTCGCAATCTGCAAGCACCAGCGCGCACCGTGGACCGGATGCGCGAGCAAGTGCCACGAACTGCGAGCGATCAGCACGCGATACAGTGGCCGTGAGCGGCCGCCTAGCCGCCGTTTGTAGTCGTAATGTCCCCAGAGAAAATGAAACCGCGCACATCGTAAGTCGATCACGTGCTGTATCGTGAGACAACAACAGACCAGGCCGAGCCGGAGATCATCGTGCGCAGGATGATGTGCGATCACATGCATATACACATCCTCACCCGTTGCGGAGCACAACAGCCCTGCGCAGATCTCGCCATGCAGCCGCAACGCGAACAGCATACCCGCCTGCTGCATCAGTTGCGTCAGCTGTAATTCTTCTGCGTCGCTCATTGCATAGGCTTTGCCCTTGCGTTCCATGCGCTGGCGGTTCAGCCTGATCACGGCCATCACCTCGGCGGTCATAATCTTCGTACCACATGACACCGTGAATTCCAGCGCTGGCTGGCGGCGAAAACTGCGTCTGAGGTAGTAACGAACCTTCTCTCTGGCTTGTCGCGAGAGCGAGTCTAGCCACGCAGAACGACTCCCCGGCAGGTCAAGCACATAGTCCTCCGAAAAGGCGCTGAACCAAAACCGTGAACGGCCCGGCTGGACCGTGAGAGCGATAGCATGAAACTGCACCAGATGGATCTGGCGGTAGCTCGCAAAAATCGCAGCAGCGAAACGATGCATCACGCCGTCGGGCAGACTCAGCACCTCGTTGAGCACACGCACCCTCGGCCCTTCACAAACAAACAGCAGCAGCGCACTCACCCGCCCATCGGCGCGCTCCATCCATGCGTGAGCCATGGGCTCGGACAACCCGCTGCCGCAATGTGGCTGGAGTAGCGCACGCGATGAATAAACGCTGGAGTACAACGACTCCAGCAGTTGCCACAGATTATGCGGCAGTGGCGCGGTGAAGAACTCGGATTGCAAACCAGAAGGTACCTCTGCGGCAGGGTCTGGGTCGGGTTCTGCCGTGAGCGTGGCAGAAGGCAGAGATTGACTCATGCGCGCACCGCGCCCTGCGCAGGTTCGGCCGAGCCAGGTGCGCTATAGCTGATTTGTCGTCGTGCGTACTGACCATAACCATAACGGTACTGCCCGGGACGCGGCGTGAAATCATTGAACAACAGACCCTTCGCCGACAGGCCGGCACGATCCAGGCGCTTGAGCGATTCTGAAATGTCGGCGGCACGCGTGACGCCAGCGCGAACCGTGACGAAGATCGCACCTGCATGCGCACCGAGTATCAAGCTGTCTGCTACGGCCAGCAGCGGCGCGGTGTCGATCAGCACCAGATCATATTGCGGCGCAAGTCTGGCGATCAGTGCCGCCAGCTCGGGACGCAGCAACAGCTCGGACGGATTGGGCGGCAGATTCCCTGTGGAGATGAAATCAAGCTGCTCCATGACACTGTGGCGGAAGTCGTTGTCAACTTTCGCACCGGCCAGTAGATCAGCAAGGCCGAATGCACGATCAAGCTGAAAATATCGGTGCAGATGACCGTCACGCAAATCGCCATCGAGCAGCAGCACACGCTTGCCGCTGTAGGCCATCACGCAGGCGAGATTGACCGTCAGGAAGGACTTGCCAAGCGCCTCAGTCGGCCCGGTGATCAGCACAAGATGATTCTTCGACTGCGTCATGCAAAACTGCAGTGCACTGCGGAATCCGCGCAAACTCTCAATCGCCACATCCATGCTGGCGATCCGCGCCAGCAGCGGCAAGCGGGCCGGGTCGCCGGTACGTGCTGCTAGCGTCTGCTGCAAGCGGCTGTGAGGGATGCTCGCATAGACCGGCACTCCGAACGCACGTTCGACTTCGGAAGGATCTTGCAAGGCAGTTTGCAGCGAGCGCCGCAAGAAGGCGACCATCACACCCAGAAAGACGCCGACGAATAACGCCACCGCAATAATGCGAGGACGGTTCGGAGCGACCGGTCGCTCTGGCTTTTCTGGCGCATCGACCAGCCGCACATTGCTAGTCTTGCCAATGGCAATCAGCTGCAGCTGCTGAGCAGACGACAGCAAGGCCGAGTACAACTCATTGTTCACCTTCACGTCGCGCGCGAGACGCACCATTTCCTGCTCCAGCACAGGCAGCTGCTTGAGCTGACTGGCCGACTCACGCATCTCACGATCGATGTCTTTCAATTGCTCTTCCAACGCCACCACGGCCGGATGATTGGCAGTGAAACGCGACAGTAGCTCACTGCGCCTCTGCTCCAGCTCGACGCGGCGCGTACGCGCAGCAGAAGATCGCTGCAGCGTCAGTCGCCCCTCTTCGCCGAGATCCACTGTGCCATGAATATGGCGGAACTGGTTGTAACGCGCCTCGGCCTGCTCCAGCTGCTGCTTGAGCTCTGGCAGCCGCTGGTTCAGATACGCCAGCGACTTGTCAGCCTCTTCCGTGCGGCGCGCGCTGTTTTGCGCCATATATTCGCGAGCGATCTCGGTCATCAACTGATAGACCTGTGCAGCGTCTGTCCCCTTGAGCGTGGCTGAGATCACTCCGGATTGCTTGCCTATCTCGGCCACACTCAGCGCAGTCTGTACGGACTCGATGGCGGCAAACCGAGAACGTCGCTCCAGCGCAAAGCTTGCGCCGGGCCACGCTTGCATATCGTTCACCCGCAGACTGACCAGACCGGCGCGTGTGCTGACGCCAAGCGACTGACCGACCTGACCTTCGGTGTCGACGCCGCTCTGCGGCTCTGTCAACCGGAACTTGCCATCGCCAAGTGCCTGTAAACGGAAGGTGCGGTTTTCCAGTGTCGCGGGGACATTGAAATCTCCGATCTCTATGCTTTCTCTGCCCCACGCATAGCCAAAGGCACCGCGCAAGGAGGGAAACAACTCAGCCAGTCCGCTGCTCGCCAGCAAGCCTCCCACCAGTGGCGCACGCTCGGGACGCGCATCGATGTATAGCCTGAGTCTATCGACAGCGCGTGCAATGACCAAGCGCGAGCGCAGTAACTCGACCTCAGCTGCCGTGGGCGTCTTGTAGTCGATCATGGAACCTGCTTCGCCAAGAATATTTTTTGGCTCCCGCTGCCCCTTCTCTTCCACATGTACCAGCAAGTTGGTCTCGTATTGAGGCGTCGCGACATATGCATACAACGTACCGACTAGTATGACCAGCAAGGCGACACTGGCAATTAGCCAGCGCTGCTCCATCAGCAGCGACAGATAATCGCTGAGATTGGTCTCGCTGTGGTCAGCGAAAATCAGTGGTGGCTCAGCAGCCGGGCTAACGTAGGTGCTCAGGGGTGTGTTCATAGCGGCGTTACGTTGTAGTGCGTTCAGAGGGAGTGCGCGGCTGTCACCTGTCGACTTGTCAACGAGAGGATCACATCAGCGACCGGGCGTGCTTGCAATCACTGCGGTGGGCAGCGCGCCGGGAATCATCGCGCTGATCGTACGATTCCAGTTGGTCAGCGGTGTGGCAGCGACATACACCACATCCTTGGGGTTGAGTTCGAAGCCTTCAGCCATGGCCAGCGCGCCAGGCGCATTGGCATCGAGCTGATACACCATCGATTTGGCGCTGCTGCGCCGAATCACATAGACCTGTCGTGCATCACCGGTGACTGGATTGATGCCCCCCGCTTCTCCCAGTGCCTCGTTAAGTGTCAGATGGCCATTGCGCATTGGCAGCGCACGTGGCGAGGTGACTTCACCAGAGATGAAAATCTTGCTCTCATCTCGCGACAGCACACGGACGACATCGCCGCTGGCTAACATGATCGATGCAGGATTCACCCCACGCTGAACCAGCTGCGGCAGGTTGATGGGATAACTTTTGCCGTCCCGGTGAACGATGATGCGGCTCTGGTCCGCAGTGGGATTCATGCCGCCGGCACGATTGATCGCCTCGAACAGTGTCATCGGCAGATCATTGATTGCCTGTACGCCCGGCTGCTTGACTTCCCCATCGACATACACGCGCTTGCTGCGATAAGCCAGTACACGCACGCTGAGCTTGGGATTGCGCAGATAGCGGGCTAGTCGTGCGCTGAGCTGCTCATGAAGTTCAGACGAGGTCAGGCCCGCAACCTTGATCTTGCCGGCATAAGGAAAGTCCAGCATGCCTTGCTGGTCGACTTCAAAACCAGACTGAGGCTGTAGCGGACTGGCTGCCACACCCGCCACCGCCGCCGCGCCTATCGGCGGTGCCGGCAACATGGAAGCCGACAGCTCGGGATGATCCCAGACGACGATGTGCAACATATCACCGGCTTCGATGCGGTAGGCCTGTGCTGGTTGCAGCAGAGTGCCGATATCCTCAGCCACCTGCTGATCACGCAGCTCGCGTTCCTTTCGAACGAGGTCGGGCGTGATCGTACGTATCTCGGTGCGCGGATAATCCGTGGCGACGGCGTCTGCGGCGGGCGCTTTGGCGAACTGTATGCCCGGTGCCATCGCGGTACAGCCAGCAAACTGCAGCAGACAGGCAAACGCCATCACCGCGTTTGCGTTCAAAGTAAGCTTGCAACGAGGCGCCGCACCTTCTCTATCCTGGCTCTGCATGATGCTCCCTATCCTTGCAGGACTTGGATTTTCCTGCTCGAGCAAGGAATGTAGAGGGCCGCTGGGGATCAGCGGTTGAGGTCCCTCATGCCTACACTGCGACGCTCATGAGCGAGGCTGCATCAAGCGTCGCGCAGTATCTGCATGGGCGCGCGCGACAAGACGCCGCGCAAACCAAACCAGCCGCCTGCAAAAGCGCAAATGATGCCGGCGCACAGGCCCGTTGCCCACAGCAAGGGGCTTACGTTCCATTCAAAATCAAATACCTGCCGCGCGAGGACCCAGCCCACCAGCGACGCGCCCGTCGCCGCCAGCGCGCCTGCACCGGCGCCGACCAGCAGGCACTCGACCCATTGCGCGCGTGTCAGTTGACGGTGCGTGGCCCCTAGCGCGCGCAACAGTCCGCCCTCATGAATGCGCTCCTGCTGCGATACCAGCATGGCGGCGGCCAGCACCATCACGCCCGCCGCGAGTGTGAAGATGAACAGAAACTCGACGGCAGCGATCACCTGATCGATTACCTGCTGCGCCTGGGCCACCAGGCTGCCAACGTCGACGATGGTGAGGTTGGGATAGGCGCGCACCAGGCGGTTCACCAGCGATGATGCGGACGCCGGCAAATGAAATGCCGTGATCCAGGTACTTGGCAAGACCGTGGCGACATCCGGGCTGAGGATCACGAAAAAATTCACCCGCATCGATCCCCAATCCAGCTTGCGCAAGCTGGTGATGGTCACATCGACGGACTGTCCGGCGACATCGAAGCGCAGACGATCGCCGAGCTTCAGTCCCAGGGTTTTTGCCAGCCCCTGCTCGACCGAGGCTTCGGCACGCGCCTTCACCGGATCGAACCAGCGGCCCTCGACCACCGTATTTTTTTCTGGCATGTCGAGCATGGTGGACAAATTGAACTCTCGCTCGACCAGCCGCTGTGCGCGCTCTTCGGTGTAGCTCTCTGGGCGTACGTCGAGCCCGCCCACTTGCAATAAGCGCCCACGTATCATCGGGTACAGCGGCGCATCGCTGATGCCGTTCGAGGCTAGCTCGGATTCGATCAGCGACTTCTGCTCTGGTTGGATATTGATCATGAAATGATTCGGCGCATCCGGTGGCGACGACTGACGCCATGCCGAGAGCAAATCCTCGCGTACTAGCGTGAGCAGCAGCAGCGCCATCAGGCCCAGCGCGAGCGACACGATTTGCAGCGCGCTGGCCGATGGCCTGCGCCGGAGGGAGGTCTGCGCGAAGCGCCAAGCAGGCCAGTGCAAGGGGACCCGCACTTTTTGCATCGCAGCTAGCAGCAGCCAGGCCACGGCCGTCGAGACCAGCAGCCCGAGGATGAAACCACCGGAAGTCAGCAGACCTAGTTTGATGTCGCGCGCCTGCCAGAGCAGCAAGGCCACGAAACAAGACACCGCGAGCGCGTAACCCGCCACAGTGAA
This sequence comes from Pseudomonadota bacterium, assembly GCA_041182625.1. Classification (GTDB taxonomy): domain Bacteria; phylum Pseudomonadota; class Gammaproteobacteria; order Burkholderiales; family Burkholderiaceae_D; genus Pernthalerella. The sequence continues at coordinate 52,456 of JBEGNF010000007.1, forward strand.
TGCCTGCGGCGCCTGCTGCTCGCGACGTATCACGCGGTTATGCGGCACGCTCCTGAGCTGAAGAACCGGCGGCAAAGCAAAACCTAGTAGCAGCAATAATCCGGTCGCCATGCCCTGCAACGCAGGCAACGCAGACGGTGGCGGCAGCTGCGTGGTCATCAGGGATCCCAGCCACTGCAAGAGCAACACATGCGCACCGAAGCCGAGCAGCACGCCCGCTGCGCTGCCCGCGATACCGATCAGCAGAAACTCCAGCAGGTAGAGCAGCGTGACCTCGTTCTCTGTCATGCCTAGACAGCGCAGCATCGCGCAAGCATCGAGATGACGCTGCATGAACCGACGCGCCGCCATCGCTACGGCCAGCGCCGCCAGCATCGCAGTCAGCAAGCTGACCAGTGCAAGAAACTGGCGCGCGCGCTCCAACGTGGTGCGCATCTCGGGCCGGCCTGACTCCAGTGATTCAAGTTGCACACCTCGCACAGCGTGTTGTCTGATCTGCTCATCCAGCCAGCGCTGGAAGTCGCTCACGGCACGCGTATCTCCGGCCAGCTGCAATCGATACGTGATGCGGGAACCATTCTGCGCCAGTCCGGTGGAGGAAAGATCATCCAGCGACAGCATCACGCGTGGCGCAAAATTCATGAAACCCGCGCCGCGATCCTGCTCGAGCAGAATTTCGCCGGCAATAGTGAATTCGCGTTCGCCCAGTTGCACGCGGTCTCCGATGCGGACATGGCGCGTCGTCAGGAACGGTGTGTCGACCCAGACGCTGCCGCTCGCAGGGCCGTTTGCACGCGGCTCGGTGGAGTGCGCGTTTCTGACGGTGACCGAGCCACGTAGGGGATAGTTTTCAGAGACTGCTTTGACAGCCACCAATCGTGTGTCGGCGCTGTCGCCGACACCGGTCGTTGCCATGCTGGGAAAGTTGACTGTGTCGGCCATGACCAGTCCTCGGCGCCTTGCCTCTTCGCGCCAGTCGGCGCGCAGCGGATAATCGCTACGCACCAGAAGGTCCGCACCTAGCAGCTGCGCGGCGTCGCGGGTGAGCGCAGCGTTCATGCGATCGACGAAAAAACCCACAGCCGATAGCGCCGCCACCGCCACCGCCAGTGCTGCCAGCAGAAAGCGCAGCTCTCCCGCGCGCCAGTCGCGGCGGGTCATGCGTAGCGCCTGCATCAATAAAGGAACTCGACCGACTGCCATGGATCATCTCCGTTCGACCCGTGATAACGGGCAAACCGAGATTGTAGGAGGCCTGCAAAAAATCCGCTGCGGCCTGGCCCTGGCTGAGCGAATCACATGCTGGCGCCCCTCATGCCATCCTGATGATGTGTACGCTCAAAGTTTTGCTGGCAAGGCGCGCAACGCTCGGCAGTGGGTATGGCCTGCAACCGTTCAAAAGGAATGTCATAGCCGCAGGAAACGCAGGTGCCGTAGGTACCGCTGCTCATTTTTTTTCGAGCCAGCTCGATCGCCCGCAGTTCATGGATGTCGCGCGTGACCGCCGCATTACCCAGATCGATCGACAGGTTCGCAAATGACAGATCGCCCTGATCAGGCGCCTCGCTCGCCAGCTGCACGTAATCGTCCTGCAGGTTCATCTCGCGACGTATGTCTTCGCGCAGTGCGCGCTCGCGGTCTGATAGCACGTTAATCAGCTGAGTCGTTTGCTGCTGGTTCAGGCTATTCATGTTGTCCTCGGTACGGCAATGGTGTTGTACGAATTTGGGGTGAGTCTGGGAACGCCGAATGCATTCCCGTTTTGTGGCGAGTTAGCCCGCCAACCAAGCTTCGGTTAGACGCAATCGCCGCCACAACAAACAACCGCCCGCTCTGAATGGCTAGAACTCAATTGTGTGAGGGTTAAATGAAACAGCATTTGATCTTTGACAAGGAAGCGCGGCCGACTGGTTTTCTATGTTTCGATCACCGAATTACCAGATGACTATGGCGTATCAGTCACAGCTTTTTACGAAATCTCAAACGATATCGGAGCCTTGATTTGTCTCAACCGGTAGGCTCTGGTATTCACTGAGAGAACGGCTAGACTGCCCTTTCTGATGATTAACTTGCGCACTGACATGAAGAGAGCTCTGATGACAAACGCGATGGTGTCCGACGAATTGATGCAGGAATTTCTGACAGCGGCAACAGCCAATCAGGGCAGTGTTCGCGAGCAGTATCTGCTGAGAGAAACTTTTTATAGCTTGGTTCGACTCGCTCGCTCAGAGCAGTTGATGGACATTCGCAACAGCGTGAACCGTCTTGTACCGGCGTCTTTGCGCCCAACTACACAAAGAAAATCACGTGGTAAGTGTGCCTCATCCCACGCCTTCCCCGCGCAATATCCTCTGGTTTTCGGTAAGCAGGAATGAGCGGCAGCGGCTCTCGCATCCTCTCGGCTGCGGGGTTGCCTCGCGTCGAGTGGTTCAGTAGCGACCGATCATCCTCATAGGCATGGGAGACGCTGGGGAATGGCTCTCTCCCAGCCCACCGTGCCTGCCCTGAGGGGCAAGCCTGAGGCGGATGCGAGCGCTTATAATTTTCGCTGGACATCACATTCTGCAGCCTTGATGAGCCGCGCTGCCGCCGCTCATCGAAGCGATCCGCGCAGTTGTCAAAACAATAACGATAAAGCGCGACACATCTTCCCGCATCCGGGTCCGGGACACACCTTGATCAACAGAACCTATCGCCCTGTCGTCACAATTCACGATGAACGCGAAGCCGCAAGGCATGCGCGCGGCTGCGTCGCGATAATCGATGATGATGATGCAATACGAGAGGCCGTCAAAACACTACTGGATCTCGAAGGCTACGCTACAGAGACTTATGCGTCTGCGATGCACTACGTTGACGTCTTGCAGCAAAACGAGCCCAGCTTCCCGGGTCCGCGCTGCATTCTGCTCGACGTTAAGATGCCAGAGCACACCGGACTGGATCTGCAGAACAGACTGAATGCGCTGAGTGACAAAACGCCGCTGGTGTTCATGAGTGGTGGCAGCGGCGCGCATGAAGCCGTTCAAGCACTGAAGAATGGCGCGATCGATTTCCTGATCAAACCATTTGAAGAGGAGGCCTTGCTGGCTGCGGTGAGCGAGGCCTTGCAGAAAAGCCTCAACCAGCAGGCGCACCTGAGAGAAGACAAGGACAACAGCAGCCGTCTGGCCAGCCTGTCCGAGCGGGAATCGCAGATCGCCCGCATGGTCTCCAAGGGCATGCTCAACCGCGATATCGCGGGGAGTCTGGGCATCGCGGTGCGGACGGTGAAGCTTCATCGAATGCACATGATGCGCAAGCTGGGCGTAAGCAATGTTATCGAACTCGCACGCATCATCGACAAAGCGGGGTAATCGACCGCATGTCGCGACCCGACGCCGAGGTCACTCGACACTGATTGATCGGCCAGAGAGACGCTGAACAAACCCGGGGGTTATGTCCAGTCGGTGCAGCCCTGCCATGCGTTACTTTGCAAAATCAATGACTTGTCATAGTTCAGCTCACCGAACTGTTGATGGTTTTGGTTAAGCGATGTCTCGTTAGCAACCAGAAATGACTTCCCCAGGTTCTTGCGCTTGGCCGAGGAACTTGCCCCCCGGGTCTATTTTCCGCGAAGAAATTTTGCTTTAGCCTGCGCGCAGCCTGTCAGCGTATCGCTGAGGAGATAAAAAAATTGGAGACTCTCACATGCAGGAAAGTGCTCACCTGTCGCTTGCCCACCCTGCCAAAACAACGACGCCTTCCCGGGACTCGGGCGGATCGCTGGCAGAAATCTCCCGTAAGTGGCTAGCGGATATCTCTCCCGAGAACTTCGCCGAGTGCCACGAATATCTGGCCGCCGTACGTCTTGCCAGACACATGAGCAAGATCGATGTCTGCCGCGCCAGCCAATCGGATGGCAACCCGGCCAGCGGGGTATCGCTGCCCACCGTTTCCAAGATTGAAAGTGGCTCCTACGGTGAGCCCGGCTTTCGAACCATGGTCCGGCTGGCCCGAGGCTACGGCGTGCCACTGGCCAGCCTGGAGAGATTCTTCAAATAAAGACGGCTGAGTCAGACAGGGAAAATTACCGTTTCGTTATCCCAAAGTGTTATCTTTGGGAAATTCGCTCACTTCTCCCTGAACCAGCACCTGGAAGTTGCCATCCCGACCATGACGACCGAGATCGATCTCGACAGTATCCTCATTGATGGGGCTCGCCTGAAAGCAGCGCGTGAGGCGCGCGGCTTGTCCGTGGCTGAGATGGCTGCGGAAGTGACGCTCTCTCGCGAGCAGGTTCAGTGCATCGAAGATGGCGGCAACCGTCCTTTCTACACCCTGGCTCACAAACTGCTTGCGGTTCGCAAGTACACCACCGCGCTAGAGATTCCCTATGACGAGGTCGTCTCTGGGGCGGGAGCCTATCAGACGATTCCCGCGCCCGAGGATGCGCCGGCGGGCATGATGTCAGCTGCGCAGATGCCCGAGCCCAGTGACCTCAGACTAGCCGCCGTCGAGCGCAACGCCGAGTTGCGCAGACTGATGACTTTGGGGGCAATTGCGCTGTGCATCTTGCTGGCGGTGTATGCCAAACTGCGCGGCACGCCCGATGACACGCCGCGAGACACCGTGAGCGAGCTCCGAGAACCCGAGCCTGAAATGACCCCGTCTCGCGCCGCGCCGACAACACGAGAGAGCGGCAAGAAAGCCGAGGCCGCGGCAAAACCGGAGGCCGCCATCAAAGTCTTCGCAGACACCAAGCCCGAGACACCGGCCAAGCCTGATCTCGCGCTCAAGCCTGAGTCATCCACAGCTGAGCCCGTGAAAGTCGCCGCCAATGACGGTGAGGATTGCGCCTCGCGCATCAGCGGCGACGTGAAAAGCTGGTCGCCTGCTTACCAGCGCAAGAATGACTCGCGCCTTTTCGTAGTCAGCCCGAAAGGCGGCTCGCTGTGCGTGGTCGATAGCAGCGGCAAGAGCACTCTGCTCAGCCTCAAGCCGATGGTGGGACAGGCATTTTCTGGCAAGCCGCCTTACAC
>JBEGNF010000008.1:0-54919 GCA_041182625.1 Pseudomonadota bacterium
GGATGAAGTCGGCCAGTCCGGTGGAAATGGCGCTCTTGGGCATGCCGTCGAACTTGGCTGTCTCGATCGACTGCACCAGCACCATGCCCGTGACCGCACCCCACGCGAGCAGACCGGGCATGGCCGGGGCACAGGTACGTATCCCGTCTTTCAAGGCGATTTTTTCGCGGTCAGCCTGATCGGCCGGCAAAGGATTCATAGTTCGGAAAGTCACAGCGGCGGGCGGGATAGAGCCGGTATTCTACTAAGCCGCTGCCAGAGTCCGTGCTGATCTACCGGGAAAGAGGCTGAATCCGCTAAAATCGGTGGTTTGTAATCTTCACTGGAGAATCTGACATGTCCATGGCTGACCGCGACGGAAAAATCTGGAAAGACGGCCAACTGGTCGACTGGCGCGATGCCACTTTGCACATGCTCACGCACAGCCTGCATTACGGCATGGCGGTATTCGAGGGTATCCGTGCTTACAACACGGTGAATGGCACCGCGATCTTTCGTCTGAAGGAACACACCCAGCGGCTGTACAACTCGGCCAAGATCTTCCAGATGAACATCCCGTTCGACATCGAGACCCTGATCGAGGCACAGAAAGAGGTCGTGCGCGCGAACAAGCTGGAATCCTGCTACCTGCGCCCGCTGGTCTGGATTGGTTCCGAAAAAATGGGCGTGTCCGCGCGCGGCAATACGATTCATGTAGCGATCGCCGCCTGGCCCTGGGGTGCGTATCTCGGCGAGGAAGGTCTGGCCAAGGGTATACGTGTGAAGACATCGTCTTATACCCGGCATCACGTCAATGTATCGATGGTGCGCGCAAAGGCGAGCGGTTATTACATCAATTCCATTCTCGCGAATCAGGAAGTGACCGCCGATGGCTATGACGAGGCGCTGCTGCTCGACACAGAGGGTTATGTGTCGGAGGGCGCTGGCGAGAACGTGTTCATCGTCAAGAACAGCCGTATCTACACCCCCGATCTCGCTAGCTGCCTCGATGGCATCACCCGTGATTCTGTTGTGACGCTGGCACGCGACATGGGTATCGAGGTGATCGAGAAGCGGATCACACGTGACGAAGTGTATTGCGCAGACGAGGCATTTTTCACTGGCACGGCAGCGGAAGTGACACCGATCCGCGAGCTGGATGGCCGGACGATCGGCGCGGGCAGCCGCGGCCCGGTGACGGAAAAGCTTCAATCGATGTTCTTCGATGTGGTCGGCGGCAAGGCGGAGAAGTACCGCCACTGGCTGACCAAGGTGTGATGAGTCGGATTGAACGGAGCGCTGAATCATGACCGAGCTGACACAGACCACGACCGTTGAACTCGACAGCAAGGACCTGCCGGCCTATTGCCCCAACCCGGCCATGCCGATCTGGTCCTCGCATCCGCGCGTGTTCCTCGATTTCGCTGCGAATGGGCTCGCGCGCTGCCCGTATTGCAGCACCACCTACCGGCTCAAACCGGGCGCTGTCGCGCACCACGGCCACTGATACCGCTGACCGGGCCAACCGGCGCTGCGCTCGTCCCGGACCCCAAACATCATGCCCTCTGATCCCTCAAAACTGCTGGCAAGCGCTGAAGACGTCGAGCATGCGTTCTACGATGCGATCGCGCGCGCCGATCTCGACAGCCTGATGGCGCTGTGGGCGGATGACGAAGAGATCATCTGCGTGCATCCCGGTGCGCCCAGGCTACAGGGCCATACCGCGATCCGCGAATCCTGGGAGATGATCTTCGAGCGCGGCCCGGTGCACATACGACCGCGTCATTTGCACGTGACGCACAACATGACCTGCTCAGTGCATAACCTGATCGAAGAAGTAAAAACACCCGATGATCCAGACTGGCAGGAAGCGCATATCCTCGCCACCAACGTCTACCTGAAAACGCCACATGGCTGGCGTATCGTGATGCATCATGCCTCCATCGCGCCGGGCAAACCGGCCGATGAGCCGGCCTCTTCCGCAGCGCTGCTGCACTGAACCGGGGACGCAGGTGAGCGACTATATCGCCCCTCGCTGGCTGCCCGGCGGCCATCTTCAGACCATTTATCCGGCCAAGTTCATTCGGCCCCCCGACGTCACGCTGAACCGCGAACGCTGGGATACGCCGGACGGTGATTTCATCGATGTCGATTTTGTCGAAGGCCTGCCCGGCAAGCCGATGCTCGTGCTGTTCCACGGGCTCGAGGGCTCCTCGGCCAGCCACTATGCGCGCTCGATTCTGAAACATATCGAAGGGCTGGGCTGGTCGGGCGCGGTGCCGCACTTCCGGGGCTGTTCAGGCGAGATCAATCGCGCGCCCCGTTTCTATCATTCGGGCGACTCGGCTGAGGTGGACTGGATACTGCACAAAATGGCGTTGCATCCACTGTCGCGCAATGCGTCGAATTTTTTCGCAGCCGGCGTTTCCCTTGGAGGCAACGCCTTGTTGCGCTGGCTGGGCGAATATCCGGACGATTCGGGCTTTGTCGAGGCGGCCTGCGCGATCTCGGCGCCGCTCGATCTCGCCGCCGGCGGCGCAGCGCTATCGCGCCGACTGAACATGGTGTACACGCGTGTGTTCCTGCAAACGCTCAAACCCAAGTGTCTGCTGAAGCTCGAGCAGTTTCCCGGCTTGTTCGACGCAGATCGGATGATGGCAGCGCGCGACCTGTATGAGTTCGACAATGTCGTCACCGCGCCGCTGCACGGCTACCGAGACACGAATGATTACTGGGAACGCGCCAGCGCCAAACAGGTGCTGTCGTCGATTACCGTGCCTACGCTGGTGCTGAATGCGCGCAATGACCCCTTTCTACCCGCGCGCCATTTACCGCGTAGCGCAGCACGATCAGTGATACTCGAATATCCGGCGCAGGGCGGCCATGTGGGTTTCGCGGGCGGCCGGCCTCCGGGCGCGCTTGGCTGGCTGCCTCAGCGCATCGTGAAATTCCTGTCCGGCCAGGTCGCGCTGCGCGAGCACGATCATCTGGCGCTGACCGACTGAGAAACGTCTTTCGATGGATGACGCGGTCAGACTCGCTCTCGCCAAATGGCCGAACGTGCCCCACTGCTATGGCTGGCTGGCGCTCGATGCACGCGGGGCATTCCGCATGCGGGACGATGCGGCGCAGGCCGCGAAGCTAGCCGGTGATGTGATTCGTCATCCTGCATTGCTTGGTTTTATCTTCCGTAACTATGGCTGCGATGATCGTGGCGCCTGGTTTTTCCAGAATGGTCCGCAGCGCGTCTACGTGGAGCTGGAAACGACGCCCTTTGTCGCACGCACCGACCCTACACTGGGCTTTGTCACGCATGATGGCGAGGTCATGGGCAAGATCAGCAAAACCTTCATGACCGGTGACGGCCGGCTGCTGCTTCAGTCGGACGACAAGATTGCGATGCTGGACGATCGTGACCTCGCCGAATGTCTGCCGCGCGTCACCCTCAATGCCCTGCCTTGTGACGATGTCGCTCTGATGTCCTGGCTGGCATCATCCACACCATCGGGCAGGTTGCGGCTCTCGTTGAACGACAGCTCAGTGGATATCGAACGGATAGCGTCAGAGCAGCTGGAGCAACGTTTCGGATTTGTTGCTCACCCGAGCCGGCTGAGCAAGAACGTCTGAGTCAGCATCGCCTGAGGCGGTCTCAGCGCTTTTTGGATTTCTCCATCATCTCGCGCCAGCTCATCTGCAACTCTCTCTCGCGCGCATCAATCATCGCCTGATCATAAAACGATGCATCAGAGGCGCTGCGCGCCAGCCGCAACTGCTCCAGCGCGGAGGGCAACGCGCCGGTCAGCGAGTAATACTCGGCCAGCGTCATGTGCTGCAACGCGATCTTCCCCTGCTCGGCATAAGCGCGCGCGAGGGCTCGCTGCACGCGCGCATCTTGCCGATAAAGCTGCGCCTGATCTCGAAGGAAAGCCGTGGCCTCGTCTTTCTTGCCAGCGACAAGCAATGCGTCAGCGTACTGCATCGCCAGCGCTCGCGAGAGCGGAAACTGCATTCGCGACTCTTTGGCCAGCGCCAGTGCTTGCTGCGGCTCGCTGGCGAGCGCCTGTTCGACGGAGAAGCTGGCCAGTGTCTGCGACGCAGGAAGCGCCGGAGCCCGGGCAGCCTCAGCGCGGATCTCCGCCATCATCGACCTCGCCCGAGGCAGATCGCGCTGACGCTGCGCGATCATTGCCAAACCATATTTGGCAGCCAGTACTTGCGCACGCGTGCCCTGCCTCGACTGCTCATCGAAGAATTGCGCAGCATCGCGCCATCCTTGCGGCGTATCATCCTGCAGTACGCGAAGGCGTGAGCGGATGAGCAAAAAATCCAGGCTATCCACGTGCTGCTTGTAGGGCAAATTACGTATGCGTGCTTCGATATCCGCCATCCGCTCACCCGTCATCGGGTGGGTACGCAGGTAAGAGGGCAAGTTGTCGGAGCGATTGCGGCTGGCATTTTGCAATCGGCCAAAAAAACTCACCATGCCGTTCAGCTCGAAGCCCGTGTTGCGCAGTATCTGCAAACCGACGCGGTCCGCTTCACGCTCAGCGTCCCGACCAAAGCTCAGCTGACGCTGCGCGGCCAGCCCGGTGCCGCCCATCATTGCCGCTGCAGAGAGGTCGGGGCTGCTGCGCATCGCCAGCGCCGCCAGCAGCAGCCCGGCCATTGGCAGCAGCGAATCCTGTCGCTGATTCCCTATCATGCGCGCGATATGTCGCTGCGACACGTGACCGATTTCGTGCGCCATCACCGAGGCCAGCTCGGATTCGGATTGCGCAGAGAGTACCAGGCCAGTATGCGCACCAATAAATCCACCGGGCAAAGCGAATGCATTCAGCGAAGGATCACGAACCGCGAAGAAAAAGAAATCATAGCCGGCGTCGCCACGTGCCTCCGGACTGGATCCCAGCAGCGTGCCGCCCAGAAGATTCAGATAGTCGAGTACGGCGAGATCATCGACGTAATCCGGGTCGCGTCGGATATTGTTCATGACCTGCTCGCCGATCCGCCGTTCCATCAGCGGCGACAGCTCTTCGCCATCAGTTCCCCCGAGGTTGGGTAGGTTCTGGGCCTGCAGCCCGCCCGGTGCGATCATTGCGGGCGATGCGAAAGCGAGCACAAGCACCGTCAGCATGCGCTTTGCGCGCGCTGAAAAGCGAGTGCTGCTGGCGGACCGGAAAACAGGTTTCATGATGCTATGATACCTGCAAGCCCCCGCCCGCATGTGGCGATTACATATTGAAATATCCCTGTTATGAGCTCAGAAAAAAGCAGCCTCCCGTCCGCCAACAACGGTGGCCTGACCCACTTTGACGAAGGCGGTCAGGCGCACATGGTCGATGTGGGCAGCAAAGCTGAAACCCATCGCATCGCGATCGCCAGTGGGCTCATACGCATGAAGCCGCAAACACTGGCGGTCATTACCTCGGGTACGGCAAAAAAGGGCGATGTGCTCGGGATCGCCCGCATTGCCGCCATCATGGGAGCCAAGCGCACCGCTGACCTCATACCGCTATGTCATCCGCTGGCACTGACTCGAGTAGCTGTCGAATTCACCAGTAATGATGCCGATGCCAGCGTGATGTGCAATGCACAAGTTGAAACCTATGGAAAGACCGGCGTGGAGATGGAGGCGCTGACCGCCGTGCAGATCGGTCTGCTGACCATCTACGATATGTGCAAGGCAATCGACCGCGGCATGGTGATCAGTGATGTGCGGGTGATGGAAAAGCTGGGCGGCAAATCGGGACACTGGAAAACAGAAGAATAATCCTCTGCCCCAGAAACTGAGTGATCAACGTCACCGGTTAACCTTGCCAAGGCAGTCGGCTGAAAAAGCTGCACAGAATCTCCGATGAGTGAATCCATCATGATCTTGCACGAGCCCTGATGAATCCGGATCATCTTGCTCCGGATGGGTCTGAGTGGAATGCTGCGCGCAGCGACCCATGCCGGAAATCCTGAGAAGCCGACTGATAATAGCTAATAGCCTCTTCCAGTAATCGTTCATCAATGACGGAGGGCGTGGATTCCAGGGTCCCGGGATCGACATCCAATGCCTGCACCCGGCGCTTCGGTAGCAATACGGTGAGTTTGTTATTCTTCAGGTAGCCCAGCTCCTGATAATTGCTGATGAATGCCCGCTCAGACCAAGGCCCATCGGTGAATACCGAGCGTCCATAGAACAGTCGGCTTCCCGGGCGTCCCAGCGCATCGATCAGGCTGGGCGCGAGGTCAATCTGACTGATCATTGGCGCAAACACACCCGGTTTCAGATTCCCCGGAGAGTAAAGAATCAAGGGTATCCGGTAGTTCTTGACCGGCAGCTTTGTCTTGCCAGCGACAGAGGCGCAATGATCGGCCACGAACACGAACAGGGTATCCGCGAACCAGGGGCGAGTTTTTGCGTCTCGAATGAACTTGCCAATCGCGTAGTCGGTGTATTTCACGGCACCCTCTCGCCCTCCCGGAGAAGGTATATCGATGCGACCATCAGGATATGTGTAAGGACGGTGATTACTAGTGGTCATCACATGGGCAAAGAAGGGGCGTGAGGCCTGTTCACGCCGATCGATACTGTCGATTACCGTATTGAACAACACCTCATCTGCCACGCCCCAGACATTCTCGAACACAATGCGGTCGGACGGAATGTCGGTGCGATCGATCACTCGGTAATCATTGGCACCGAAATAGGCGTTCATGTTGTCAAAATAGCCGTAACCGCCATAAAAAAAGAACGTATCGACCTCCTGATGAGCGAGGACCTCGCCCAAAGTCGTCAGATGCTCGTTTGCGGGTCGACGGACAATCGCCTGACCCGGAACCGGGGGTGTGCCAAGTGAAAGCGCCTCCAGCCCGCGCACGGTCCGCGTACCCGTCGCATACACCTGCTCGAACCGAAGTCCTTCCTTCGACAGAGCATCCAATTGCGGTGTCAGCCCCTGACTCCCGCCATAACTGCCGACAAAGGATGCGGACAAGCTCTCGACAGATACCAAAACAATGTTTTTAGGCAAACGGGTAAAGTGCGCGGACAGCGCCCTTGACGGACCGCTTTCGTGACGCTCAAGACCTACGTGCCGGAGCACCGGCATGGCTGGCCTGGACACACCCAGCCCAGCGAGCGTTTTTTGTAGCACCTCGTCGGGTACGGTGCGATAGAACTTCAGATAATCGAGCTCGTTGCGACCGGGCGGCCGCGGCCAGCGTGAATAGGCCATTGCCTGACAACTCGTCTGCGTAGGCACTGACTTTTCCATCCATCTGATCGACGTTGGCGACGGCAAGAAGGATGGCGGGCATGGCCACTGCCACTGCTACCAACCCAAGCCGCTGCCGCCCGTGCAAAGAGATGACAGATCCTTCGCGCAGCCATCGGTGCATTAACTGGACCAACAAGAGCGCGAGCACGGCGATTGCCGCCAGAATCCACCCGACCGGGTATGACTCCCTGATATTTCTGATCACCTCGCTGGTGTAGAGCAGGTAATCGAGTGCGATGAAATTCAGACGGGTAGAAAACTCGATCCAGAAGGTGATTTCTGAGACTGCACCAAACAACAGTACAAAGATAGACGCAAATAGCCAGACATTCCGGAGCGTCGAGTGCCATGCAGAAGCCCGCCAACGGTCCGGTAGAAGTGCTTCATACAGCAGAACGGGCGCTACCAGCGTCACTGCAACCACGAGGTCGAACCACAGACCCTTGAGCAGCACCAGCGGCCACGAGGAGACCGGCACCAGATCGGTGCCGGTGTACATCAGGAGCGCCACACGAAGCAGCGCATACAACATCAGCAAAAAAAACAGCAAGCTGATCGGAAGCGATCGGAGGACTACGGCCACGGGGGCGGCTTGCAGAAATTTCATGGCAGTGGCCCTGCTTCTCGGAATACTCGCTATTGTCCCCCGAATACTCCGCAAAGGCCATTCATGATCCCTCTTCTCGCATCGATCGCTGACACCACAGGCTGGTTCAGCAGGTTATCCAGCCATCACGCAAGCGGCGCACTCACCGAGAAGCGGCTGAAAAACCGTCGCTGGTCACCCATCATGCGTCGAAGCTCACGAATCGGTATTCCCGTCGTCTCATGCACCTGCAGCAAAATCTCACTACTGATCGCCAGACGACGATGCCAGATTTTGCTGATGACTGAGGGCGATATTCCCACCGCTCTGGCGAGAGCCGATCGGGAATGCGTACCGAGAACACGCATCAGACCATCAATAAAAAGCTCGGGGGTGTATTGGGAATGGGTATTCACTGCATCCTCCTCGGTCAAAAACTAACCTGGGTAGTGTGAGGCTGAGTGAAAAATGATAAAAGCAGATGAAAGCTGAACAGAAGCTCGAAAAAATCGAAAACTTTTTTGACAAGCCAGATATCATCAAGTTATTGATTTTACTAAACCNNNTCGAAGACGCAATATCGCTCGCCGGCTCGCTATAAAGCGGACATGGGCCAAGGGCCTGCCTGACAAGAAAACGCATTATGCAAAAATGACAATCGCCGCCAGTAGCTGACAGCGATTCAGGGGATACGGCTCGGGCGATGCGCACCGGGCGATGCAGGACTCTGACAGCCGACCTGGTGGGGGAGGCCATCGGCCCCACCCAGATCACACCGGCATCAGGCGGGGATAGGCTGGTAGGTAGAGCGGCTTCTCATCAGGCTGACCAGATTTCGCTCACCAAGTCGTTGCTGCAGCCCACGAGTAGCGACCACGACGGCAGCAGCTCTGACGGACATCGAAGCGAAGTTGGACATGTCGATCTCCTGCGCAAGGTTGATCGCCTCTTCCACCACGTCGAATTCCATAGCTTCCAGCTGCTTTAACTCAGCGAGTAATTCTGCACGTTGCATTTGATGATTCCCGTTTGGTTTTACCAGTTGAAACTAATCCACACCGCAAGCTTCAGCGCTTGCTCACAGCCGTCAGCAGTCGTAAGGCCTCATGCTCGCTGGTGCCATCGCCGCCCTGCAAGTCGTCGGAGCCACTCTCTGTAGGGACGAAGTTGCCATTGATCTCTGCGGCCGGGTTGATTTCGAGCGTCTCGTAGTACAGATCGCCGATCACGCGCGCACCCTCTTGCAGTTCAAGTGATTTGGCATGGATATCGCCCCACACCGTACCTGCGATGATCGCATTGGTGCAGAATAGGTTGCCGGACAATTTGCCACGCATGCCGATGATGACGGTGGTTTTCTCAAGGCTTTTTCCCTTGAGGTCGCCGTTAATGGTGCCATCGACAAAGAACGTGCCATTGAAATCGATGTTGCCCTGAATCGTCGCTTCGAAATCGATTCGGGAATCAGCCAGCTGTCGGTTTGTCAGCATCTGCTTTTCGAGGAATTTCATCAGCAATCCTTCGTCGCACAAAGCGACATCAGATGGGTTTGCGCAGCTATGAAAACACTGTGAAGCCTGCGCGTCGTGGCCGTAGTTTTTCTGAATTAGCCAGCACTGTCAACCAAAGTTCGTGTTCATATAAGCAAACATGAAGAATGAACATTCAGAGTCCGTTCTTATAGCTTGATTTACTTAAGAAAAATTATATAAAGATTTTTTTTAATTAATTCAGGCAAAATTGCACCCTGCGAGTGCGACAAAGTGCGACTATGTATTTTGACAAGGCAGATATGAACAGACTCGTTTTGATATCATCTGTGTCGTTAACATTATTTACATCTGCTATGGCAGATACGATCCGTTCTGATGGCAGCATCACGGAATCACAGGCGCAAAGGAGTACCGTGTCATCTGCTCAGGCTGGAAAGCCCGCAAAGATTGTCAAACCAGCAGTTACACCATCGACATCAGTTTCGCCGGTGGTCATTGTGCCCGGTAGCCAAAACGCGCCAGCGCCAGCACCAGCCTCCTCCTCAGGCAAATAACCTCACACGGATAACATTATTCAATTTATGGCTGTTTCTCTTTTTGACAAATATGGTGGTGTGCCCACAGTGACGAGGATCGTCAGGGATTTCCATGAACGCCTGATGCGACGGCCCAACCTGCGTCGCTACTTCGAGGAAATGGAAGTCGACAGCATGATCCAGCACCACATTGCTTACGTATCCTATGCGATGGGCAAGCCCAATCAGGATTTCACGATGAAGACGATTCATGACCAGCACATGCAGGCTGGTGTAACCAAAGCGTCGTTCAATCATGTGACTGAAATTTTCCTCGCCGTGCTGGAAGACGAAGGGGTCACGCCCGAAGACATGGAGCAGATCGAAGAAACGCTGAAAGCTGTGCGCGGCGAAATCGTCAGCAAAGGGCTGGAAAAGTAAGCTCCCGCACTGAGAAGGCGCACAAAACGCAAATGCCCGCCAATGCGTCATTGGCGGGCATTTTCATGGGTGGCAACGCTTTATTTGAGTGGCTGCGTGAACTGCAGCATCAGCCCATTGAGGCCTAGCAAGTTAAGCTGAATCTGCTGCTTGCTGCTGAACTCCCATCCCAGTGAGGGGACAATAGCTGGCGAAAAACCGCCGTGGTTGAATGGCACCTTGTCCTCATATTTGCCCCGGTAGCCGTACAGCAGGCCGGCGGTCCATTTCACATACATCTGCGGCTGATCGAGTACGTTGCGGTAGATTTCGCCCCAGGGAAAGATGTAAGCGCTGTCCTGACCGAAGGAATTGCTGAAGAAGGCTGCACCCGCGAGCGCGCCATCGGCGCGCTCGCGCTCCACGCCAACCAACCACACATACTTGTGATCGTCACTGGGATGAAAATGCGCAGTGTAAGGCGACACCATGAGGTTGAGTCTATCTCCGGCCTTGGACGACAGATTGAAACCATCACCCCAGTCATACGCTTGCGCGGGAGACATCGAAAAAAAAGAAGTCGCTGCCACGCCTGCCATGGCTGCGCGCAAAAAGAGAGAAGTTTTCACGGATTGGTGCTTTGACTAGGTGGAAAAAAGATCAGGGTGCCAGGCACCCCGCGTCATTGGCCGGAACGGTAACATTTATTATTTGCAACGGCAACTGCGCTCATTCAGACCGGTCCCGCCTATTCGACGCGGTCCGAGGAATCAAGATAACTTCTTTACAATGTCTTATTTATCTTTACAGCATCGCTCGACCTGACTACAGAGTACGAATGCTGTCGAATTTTTAACATTTGTCAACGCCGACTCACTGGATCCGCTCCCGATTCATGCACTCAACTCACGAAGCCGCCCCGCGCCGCTTGTTTTTCCAGCTCCTGGCCACGACCACTATCCTCAAGCTGTGGCTGGCGGCGGCGATTCCCTTTACGGGGGACGAGGCCTACTTTTATCTGTGGGGCAGCTATCCCGACTGGGGCGGCTATTACGATCATCCACCCATGGCGGGGTGGTGGCTCTGGGCCTTGCAGGGCGTGTCTTCATCGACGCTGTGGTTGCGCACTCCAGCCATTCTGCTATGGATAGCCGTCGCCTTCGGCATGATGGACTTGCTGCGGCGGCTGCAGCCAGATCACGCCGGCAAGTCCTGGATGCTGGGCAGTCTGTTTCTGGCGCTGCCGTTCACTTGGTCGCTCAACCTGATCACGACCGATACCCCGCTGATCCTGTTTCTCTTCTTCTCAGGCTATGCGTTCCTGCGCGCAGAGCAATCCGATGATCTCCGCTGGTATGCCGTCGCAGGCGTGCTACTCGGGCTCGCCCTGCTGTCAAAGTATTTTGCGGGGTTGCTGGCGATCACCTATGCGGTGTATTTGCTCCCTCGCGGCCGCCGCGGCTGGCTCAAGCTGATTCTGATCGCGCTGTGCGCACTGCCATTCATGCTGCTGAATCTGGCATGGAATGCCACGCACTGCTGGAACAACATTCTTTTCAATTTGTATAACCGTAATGCGGGCTCACAATTCGATGCATCGCATCTCATCGTATATTTATTGATGATGGTCTACCTCGTCACGCCGTGGACGGGATTACGGCTTGTGCGC
This sequence comes from Pseudomonadota bacterium, assembly GCA_041182625.1. Classification (GTDB taxonomy): domain Bacteria; phylum Pseudomonadota; class Gammaproteobacteria; order Burkholderiales; family Burkholderiaceae_D; genus Pernthalerella. The sequence continues at coordinate 11,928 of JBEGNF010000008.1, forward strand.
ACCGGCGCGGTGCGCAGCTACTGGCCGCTGGTCAGTTTGTTCGCCGTACCGTTCGTACTCTTTCTGCTGCTCTCGTTCTACAAGACCATAGGTCTGCACTGGGTGCTGGCATTCCTGCCGTTCCTCTTCTTGTGGGCTGCGATATCGCTGGACACGGACATGCTTAGCAAACACCGGCGCTGGAACCTGTGGCTGGGCCTGCCGCACCTGATTGCGCTGCTGCTGCTCGCCTATCTACCCAGCAGCGCGATTCAGGGGGCCAAGCTGCATACCGACATCGTGATGCACCGAGAGGCGAAGGCACTCATTGGAATGCTTAGACAGGATTTGCCCACTGACGGAACAATCATGACGCCCTCTTACAGTTTCGCGTCTTTGCTGAGCTATCACGGCGGTAGCTACGTGCCGGTGTTTGGCGGCGGCAGCTTCCATGCGCGTTTCGATGACCATATGACGGATTTTCATAGCTTCGCTGGGAAGCCAATACGCATCGTCAGCACGCGCAAGATTGACCCCTCCAGCCTTGCGCCTTATTTCGACTCAGTGAACGTGTCAGAGCGAATGCTGGACGGTGCACGCTTCTGGGTGGCGGACGGACAGGGTTTCCGCTTCGAGCCCTACCATGCGACGGTACTGAGTCAGGTGGCACAAACCTACTACCGGCTACCGACTTTTCTACCGCTGCATGGCTGCCGCTTCTTGGAGCAATACGGGTTCCAACGGCAGAACCGCTGACACCCTGACTCAGGTGTCGGTGGTCGTGGCCGACTTGAACGACCAGTGCTTGTGTCCCAGATAACTGGTGAATACCGGCACAGCCACGCCCACCGCATGCGCTATCTCGGGGATAAAGCGGGCCACACCCATCATCGGCAACAAATAAAAAGCCAGCAGCATGCTGATCGCCCAGGTCTGCAGCACAGCGATCAGGTTGACCATCACAAACCAAAATGCGCTATGACGCATCGGTTGTTCGCTATCGGTAAACACGAATAAACGCGCGAGCACGAATGCGGTCAGCATGCCGGTCAGATAAGCCAGCACGACGGCAGACGAAAAATCCGTCCATTGGTTGTAAACCATACGCGAACTGAAATTCACTGCCGCCGCAAGACCACCAGTGATCACGAAGACCAGGAACTGCCGCGACATGAATTGCCTGATCACTGTGCTGCCTCGCGTGCCATCTTGCGGCCAAAGCCGATACTCTCAGAAATACCCCGGTCCTCAGGGTAGTAATACGAGGTATCAGCGACCCACAATCCCTTGACTGGCAAGGCCACCGGGGGCAACTTGTCGAGATAGCCCGGATCGCAGATCGGCTGCGCATGCCGATAGCGACTGGCTCGCATGTCGATGAAATCTTCATCGCGAAGTGCAGGATTGATCTTTTTCAGATAGCGGCGCACCTTGTCAAGGAATGCCTGATCGGGCTCCGCAAATGTCGGGTGCTCGCCCGGCATGTAAAAAGGCACGTACACAATGCGGTGATCCAACGGTCGCAGATTTGAATACTCGACCAGGCCCGGAATATCCATCTCGGGATCATTTATGTTCAACCAGAAATTCTGCGACAGCGGTTGCCTCAGCTTGGCGATCACGCAGACGACAGCGATATTTTTCAGCGCCGTAAACTTGTGCATCATCTCAGCCGGTAAATCCGGCATCAGGCGTGGCACATAGGGCAGCGGCACCGTGCTGATCACCTTATCGAACGATTCCTCGCCTTTCGCGGTCTGCACACCCTTCACGCAGCGCTCTTCAATAATCACTCGCTTGACCGGCTCGCTAAGCCTGATCATGCCGCCATGTCGCTCGATATCACGCTTGAGCGCATTCAGCAGCGTGGTCGAGCCGCCTTCCAGATAACCGAGTTTCTCGCGGAACAGGTCATAACGCGAACGACCAATCCGGCGTATGCGGCTCCATATCCATGCCGCAGACAGATGACTGCTGTAATCGTAGAATTTGTAATCGAACAAACGCCGCCACAGTATCTCCCAGGCTTCGTCACCAACCCACCGCCGTATCCAGCCAGTCGCCTCAACGCGATCGAGCGGCTTCCAGTCAGTACGCTTGGTGCACAGAAAAGCATGCAAGCCATAACGAAACTTTGCGACCAGACTCAGACCGCGAAACCCCAGCAACGCCCAAGGATTGCCCCAAGGCTGCATCTGATCCCGATACCAGTAGCCCATCTTCGTCTCGGTCCAGCGCATCTTGTCAGCGATACCGAGCTCTTCCAGCACCTGCAGAAAAGCGCTATCGGAGGTGCAGTGAAAATGGTAATAGCGCTCAATCTCCATCCCCGCAAAATCAAAACAGGCAGTCATACCGCCGACGCGATCGTCCGCTTCGAACACCACGGGATGATGACCATCGCGCGCGAGCTGATAAGCAACTGCCAGCCCCATCGGGCCCGCGCCAAGGACCGCGATGCGTTGCGATGACTGCTGTGATGACTGCTGTGATGGCTGCGGCATGCTCAGAACTCCAGAACAACCCGGCTGTAGACCGGATCACGGAACGTTTCCTCAATGGCGCTTGCAAACGGCGTGCAGCGAACACCAAAGATGCTCGGCCAGTCGATCAGCTTGAACTCGTCACGCGCGACCAGTGCTTGTAGCTGCTGCGTGGTAAACGGAGGATGACGGTCAAACAGGCTCCATAACCAGAGTAAAAAATAAAACAGCGAATAAGGAATCTTCATGATTATCGTGCGCGTACCAATTGCACGGCGTATCTCGCGAATGATGTCGATATAGTCGATTTTTTCATGGCCAGAGATAGTGAAGATACCTTCGCGCCGACCGCTTTCGATGCAACTGATAATGATGTTGCAAAAATCACCTACATACAGCGGTTGCCGCATATAGCGACCATCACCCGGCACTGGGAATACTGGTACTTTCTGCATGAAGCGCGACAGCCAGCCCAAATGCTTTCTGTCAAACCAGCCAAACATAAGCGTTGGCCGCAGCACCGGACAGGTAATACCGCTCTCCAGCACCATCTGCTCCTGCAGCTTCTTGGTATTGGTGTAGTAGTCATTCGCGACCGACTCTACTACGGAAGAACTGATGTGCACTAGCTGCTCGACCTGACCCGTGCGTATTGCATCAAGCACGTTTTTCGTTGACGTCAGATTATTGCGCTCAAATTCTGCATAGTCTGTGCCACCGATCTGCGCCTGCAGCATCACCACCGCGCGCGCATGACTGAAATGCCGCTGCCAGTCGCCCGGCTCGGCAAGGTCGGCGTATTCGATTACGATGTCCGGATGCATACGGCGCAAGACCTCAAGGTTGGCGCGATGTTTGTCCAGCACGACAAGCTGCGTATAGCCGCGCGCTTTCAGTCGCGCGACCAGGTTCTGTCCAACTAAACCGGCGCCACCGGGCAGGATGATTTTTTGTTCAGTCATTCAGATATTGAGCTTGTTGAAAATGGCGCGCGGCAGGTGACGGATCACCATCATGATTAGCCACCACTTCGCGGGCGTATACACGAGGGGCTGTCCCTGCGCGATCGCCTCGACAATGCGGCGCGCCACCTGCTCGACAGGCGCCAATCCGTGCGGCGACAGATGTGAGGTCATCGGCGTGGCCGTCGGCCCTGGCTTGATCAGCACGACCTTCACCGCAGAGTGTGCCAGCCGGTGCTGCAGGCCCTGCACATAACGCTCGACCATGCCTTTGGCTGCACCATAGACATAATTGGTCTTGCGCCCGCGATCGCCCGCGACCGAACCAATCACTGCCAGCGTGCCCTTCCCTCTGGCTTCCATCACGCCGGCAAAGGCTTCGGCAAACAGCACGGGCGATACACCATTCACTTCCAGCGCATCACAGGCCAGCGACAGATCAGACTCGCAATCTTTCTGCACCGGCAGGCTACCGTGCGCGATCAGCACGACATCGACCGGACGTTCTGCTGTCAGCGCGGTCGCCAGACGCGCGATCGCCCCCGGATCATTGAAGCTGGCTTCCAGCGCCGTGACCGTGGAGTGCGGACTGCGTACACGCAAATCTGCCGCAACGCGAGAGACACGTACCAGATCGCGGCCAACCAATACCAGCTCCACCGCCGCGCGCACCCACAGCCGCGCGCAATGCTCGGCAATGGCCGAACTGGCGCCGATGATCACGATGCGTGGTTTGGACAAAGCAGGATCTCCATTGAATGATGCGCGCGTCAGCTACCGATGAGCCGTCGCGACATCGCCGAGCTGATGCCCGGATCGCGCAGCGACAAAAATTCTTTCAGCCGAGGATAACCCGATTCGAACAGGTCGACGGGCATGCGCGCATCCTTGGCCAGGTATAGCCTGCCCCTGCACTCGCGCACGATCGCATCCAGCGCCGCGAGCAATTGCAGCGTAGGCTCACCCTGGTTCGGAAAATCCAACGCCAAGGTCACGCCCGGCATCGCAAAACTGAGCATGCCCGTCGACTGACGGTTGCCAAAGGTCTTGAGAACCGCCAGAAAAGATCCCGTACCCGAGCGCGCGATGCGCTTCAACATCGCTTGCACGGCCTGCTGACCGACCTCACGCGGTAGCACGCACTGATACTGGAAAAATCCGCGCGGTCCGTAGATACGGTTCCAGTCGCGCACATCGTCCAGCGGATGGAAAAATGCTTCGTAATGCTGCACCGATCTGCGTTTGGCTTTTTTCAGATGAAAGTACATCGCGTTGAACGGCCGCAGCGACAGCGGATTCACCAGCGACACGGGCGGCACGAAAGGCATGCGCCATGAGCGCGATGCAGGTGGTGCATCTTTACCCGCGTCGACCGCATTCGCGCGCATGAAAATACCGCGCCCTGCGCCATTCAGACAATCCACCCAGGACACGGTGTGCTCCCAGTCCGCTTCCGAAGCATCGGATAATGCAAAAAATTCGGACAAGTCACGATAGGGCAGTGTCTCGACCGACAGCCAGGGACCGGGCACACGCTTCAGCTGCAGCTCCGCCTCGGTAATCACGCCGGTTAACCCGAGGCCGCCCACAGTGGCCTCAAACAACACGTCACCCGGCCTGCACTCGGAGAGGCTGCCATCCGTGCGTGCCAGCGACAGTCGGCGCACATGATCGCCAAAGCTGCCCGCCTGGTGATGATTTTTGCCATGGATATCATTCGCGATTGCACCGCCGACCGTAACGAATTGCGTGCCCGGCACCACAGGCAACATCCAGCCACGCGGCACGCACAGTCGCTGTATGTCGCGTACCAGAAGACCCGATTCGCAGACCAGCCTCCCCTGGTGCTCATCGAATGCAATAAAGCGATCCAGACCCGTCGTATTCCAAAGCATGCCACCCGGATTCAGGCAGACATCGCCATAGCTGCGGCCCATGCCGTACGCGAGACCATAGGCGTCCCGCTTCATGCGTGCGGCGACCTGCATACGGTCAGACAGCGGGTGTACCCGATGCTCGAACGCACCGAGCCGCCCCCAGGAAGTCACCGTCACCATGCCCAGTCCTTCGATGCAGCGGCGAGTACCAGCGCAAACGCCAGGCCAGAGAGCAAACTGGCCCGGTCACGCAGCGCAAACAATAAAGGATCGTCATGCATCTGCCCACGATGCGCCTTCATCCAGATCCAGCTGACCCAGAACAGCATGACAGGTACCGCACACCACATGATCGTCGGCGACTGATACAACTTAAGTACAGCATCACTGTTCAGATACAAGGCCAGAACCACGACAGAGGCATAGCCCGAGGTAATACCTAACGATTGCACCAGCGGAGCATCAGAGATCAGATAGCCGCGGCCATGGGCTTTTTCTTTGCCCGCATCAGCCTGCACGATCAGCTCGGCATAACGCTTGACGAAGGCCAGTGACAAGAACAAAAAGACTGCGAACGCCAACAGCCAGAACGACAGCGGTATGCCCGCTGCCCCCGCACCGGCGATGATCCGCAGGGTGTACAGCATGGCCAGCACGAGGCAATCGACCAGTATCAGCCGCTTCAGACCCCATGAGTAGGCGCAGGTGAGCAGAAAATAAAACAACAGCCAGCCCGTAAACACAGGCCCGATCGGCAGCGCAAACAGCACGGCATTGAGCATCAGCAACGGCACCAGGATCACGCCCTTGGCGACGGACACCTCACCTGATGCGAACGGCCGCAGTCGCTTGCGCGGGTGATGACGGTCACTGTCGAGATCGAACAGATCATTCGCAACATAGACCGCCGATGCACATAACGAAAATGCCAGAAAGCCCAGCAACATCGCTGAGCCCGTTCCGGGATCAGGTATCTGATGCGCGGCCAGAGGCGCAATGAACAGCAGCAGATTTTTCATCCACTGATGCAAGCGGAGAACGCGAGGCAACTGCGCGGATGCCGAGGGCTGAGGTATGAACACCGCTTCGATCTGACAGCAGGCGCGTGCCTGCTGTTCAACGCTTGCAGAAGCATTCACCACGATTGCCTGTCGCGCCTTTTCCCAGACATGCACATCATCATGAGAATTACCCGCGTAGTCGAAGCCCTGATGTCCGAAGCGCGATTCCAGCGCTGCTGCCTTGTTGCTCGCACTGAGATTGTGCTGACCGTCGCTGGCCATTACCTCATCGAACAGGCCGAGGTGCGTTGCGACGGCATCCGCCATCGATTTGTCCGAAGCCGTGCACAGTATCAAATACCGACCCTGCTGGCGTTGCGTTATCAGCCAGTCGATCAAGGGTTGATTGTAGGGGAGCGACGCAGCGTCGAATTCGGTGAGTGCGGCGAGCCTGGCTTTGAGATATGCCTTGCCCTTTGCCAGCCATGCCGGTATGCGCAGCGCCATCAGAGGACGCGAGCGCAGCGCCCGGATCGCTGACTCGTGGAGCGTATCCGTCAGGATCAAAGTGCCATCAAGATCAACAGCCAGCGGGATGGAAGTCAAATGCCTGTCCTCGGGGACGAAACTGCGTAATATTGTAAATCAGGGGGAATGCTGAAGCCGAGAATCTGTCTCGTGAGCTCGATGGCACGGCGAGTGTATGGCAAGAGACGGCCTACGCTGCAAGCGGCCCAAGGACAGAGATTTTACGCATTGGCAGCGACTCGCCAGTGATCCCACGCCGTCAAGATCCACTCAAGATACCGAATCATTACCTAAGCCGTGAGATCAACTGATGGATAACCTGCCTGCACTCATGCGCGAAATACGGGCGAAGTATCCCGACGATGTGCCGCTTGAGGTGCTGGAAGCCTACTGTCGACGCTACCAGCATTATTACCACCAGCATGTTGAACATCAACCTGCGCGATTCTATGGTGCGTGGGGGTGGTCAGAGGCGAGGCGGCGGGAATTTCGAAAGGCGTTTGACGCTGTAAATCACCAGCGCAACAAATAGCCTGTCTACTGATAATCTTTGATCAGTGCATCGATCGCATCGTTGATGTTAGCGATGCATTTTTCAAGAATCAAGCAATCATCAGCCTCCGCAGATATTCTTTTCGAGTCGATATAGATTGGCATGATGTCATTCAGCCGAAAATCCGGAAGCTGCATATCCATCGTATTCAGCGTCCTCACTGTCAACAGGATGGAAAAAAAAGAGAGACGGTAGTACAAGGCAACCGACGCACTGTCGGAAAGATTGTTTTCTTCGACATATTTTGCGAACAGCGTCTTGATGGTATCAACCAAGTGCAGCCGCTCACTCGGGATGCCGAACTCAACACGTAGCTTTTGTTCAGCCCATTGCCATTTTCTTTGAATTTCTTTATCTGGCATGTTCCCGCTTTTCTGTAGGGGGCTATCAACGATCTCAATAACCAAGGACCGCTGGAGAGCATTATGCGGGTATTCAGGGGCTCTTGAATACCCGCAAGCCTTCAGCTAGTCGGCCAGATCGCCGATCCGAAGAAAAAAAATCTGACCCAGAGACTGAGAAACCACTACCGCTGCGACACCGCATCCACCACCGCCAGTGCAGTCATATTCACAATGCGGCGCACGGTGGCTGACGGAGTCAGCACATGCACCGGACGCGAGCAGCCAAGCAGTATGGGGCCGATCGCCACGCCGTTACCCGCAGCGACTTTTAGCAGGTTGTAAGCGATATTGGCTGAGTCGATATTGGAGAACACCAGCAAATTGGCATCACCCTTCAACGGCGTATCGGGCATGGTTTGTTTCAGCAGGTGCGCATCCAGTGCGGTGTCGCCATGCATTTCGCCATCGGCTTCGAGACTGGGCGCACGTTCGCGAATAATCGCCAGCGCATCACGCATTTTTTTCGCGGACTCGCTGTTACTGCTGCCAAAATTCGAATGTGACAGCAGCGCAGCACGCGGATGCAAACCAAAGCGGCGCATTTCTTCAGCCGCCAGTATCGTGATCTCGGCGATCTGCTCAGCAGTCGGATTCTCGTTGACATGCGTATCGACCATCACCACTTGACGATCGTGCAGCACCAGCGCATTCATGGCAGCATAGGTATTCACGCCGGGACGCATACCCAAGACCTGATCAATATAGTGAAGATGCAGCGCGGTCGCGCCAAAGGTACCGCAAATCATTCCGTCGGCATCGCCTTTATGAATCGCCATCGAGCCGATCAGCGTGTGACGGCGGCGCATCTCGAGCTTGGCGTACTGTTCGGTCACCCCCTTGCGTCGGGTCATCGACAGATACGTCTCCCAGTACGAACGATAGCGCTCGTCACGCTCCGGGTTGATCACGTCAAAATCGAGCTCAGGGCGAATGCGCAGACCATAGCGTTCGATGCGCTGAGCAAGCACCGCTGGACGACCAATCAGGGTCGGCTTGGCCAGCCCTTCGTCGATTACCACCTGCACCGCACGCAGCACACGTTCTTCCTCGCCTTCGGCAAACACAATGCGCTTCTTCTCAGCGGGAGCTTTCTTTGCCATCGCAAATACTGGCTTCATGAAGCTGCCGCTGTGATAAACAAATTGCTGCAGCTTGTCGGTGTAGGCCGCCATATCGCGAACCGGGCGTGAAGCGACGCCCGAATGCTCAGCTGCCTTCGCCACCGCCGGTGCGATTTTCAGCATCAGGCGCGGATCAAAAGGCTTGGGAATCAGGTAATCTGGACCGAACGATAAATTAGTCACGCCGTAGGTGGTAGCCACCACATCGGATTGCTCGGCTTGTGCCAGCTCGGCAATCGCGTGCACCGCTGCGATTTCCATTTCTCGCGTGATCGTCGTCGCACCGCAATCCAGCGCACCGCGGAAGATGTAGGGGAAGCACAGCACGTTGTTGACCTGATTCGGATAGTCCGAGCGGCCCGTCGCGACCACCGCGTCATCACGCACGGCGCGTACTTCTTCCGGCAGAATCTCGGGCGTCGGGTTAGCCAGCGCCAGCACCAGCGGCCGATCGGCCATCGCGCGCACCATGTCTGGCTTGAGCACGCCACCGGCCGACAGACCGAGGAAGATATCGGCGCCGGGAATCACTTCGGCCAGCGTGCGCGCTTGGGTAGCTTGCGCGAAGCGCTCCTTGTCCGGGTCCATCAGCTCGGTGCGACCCTGGTACACCACGCCCGCCAGATCGGTGACGGTGATGTTCTCAATTGGAAAGCCCAGATCGACGATCAAGTCCAGGCAGGCCAGCGCCGCAGCACCTGCGCCGGAGACCACCAGCTTGCATTTCTTGAGATCTTTGCCGACCACTTTCAGGCCATTCAGAATGGCGGCGCCGACGATGATGGCCGTGCCATGCTGGTCGTCATGGAACACCGGGATCTTCATCCGGTCGCGCAGCTTGCGCTCGATGTAGAAGCACTCGGGCGCTTTGATATCTTCAAGGTTCACGCCACCGAAGGTCGGCTCCAGCGCCGCAATGATGTCGCACAGCTTGTCCGGATCGGTCTCGTTGATCTCGATATCGAATACATCGATGCCAGCAAACTTTTTGAACAGCACACCTTTGCCTTCCATGACCGGCTTGGCGGCCAGCGGGCCGATATTACCCAGACCGAGCACTGCGGTGCCATTAGTGATCACTGCCACCAGATTGCCGCGCGCGGTGTAGCGGAAAGCATTCGACGGCTCGGCGGCGATCTCTTCGCACGCCGCCGCCACACCGGGCGAATAAGCCAGTGCGAGGTCACGCTGGTTGGTGAGCTGTTTGGTGGGTGTGACGCTGATTTTGCCGGGGGTGGGAAATTCGTGGTATTCGAGGGCTGCCTGGCGAAATTGCTGGCGAAGCTCTTGCTGATTGCGATCGGAATCCATGCGGGGCAGCTTTCTGTGGAGCGTATTCGAAGGCGACAGATTTTAACAGACCATCCCTATGAGGCCTGCCCATCAGACCCTGCTTGAGCATCCTCCTCGCGCCAACATGGCCATTCGGTACAATCGTCGGATGTTGTCTGAATTCCAGCTGATCGAGCGTTACTTCCACCGCGCACCGCGGCCCGCAGGACCGGTGCGCCTTGGGGTGGGCGACGATTGCGCATTGCTGCACATACCCGCCGGCGAAACACTCGCCGTGTCGACTGACATGCTGGTGGAAGGTCGCCATTTTTTCACGGGCGCCGATCCTCATGCGCTCGGACACAAGACACTGGCAGTCAACCTCTCCGACCTTGCCGCGATCGGTGCGCGCCCGCTAGGCTTCACTCTGGCGCTATCGCTGCCATCAGCTGACGCCGATTGGCTGCAAGCGTTCTCAACAGGCCTGCTGGCACTGGCCGACTCGCATCAGATCGAACTCGTTGGCGGCGATACGACCCGTGGACCGCTGAACCTGTGCGTCACCGTACTGGGCAGCGTACCCGAGGGCGCAGCGATCCGACGCAGTGGCGCCCGTCCCGGCGACGAAGTCTGGGTATCGGGTAGCCTGGGCGACGCAAAGCTTGCACTATCGGCCTTGCTTGGAGAAATTACGCTCGCGGGAGATCAGCTGTCGCTCGCCGCAAAAAGACTCCACACACCAACGCCGCGCAATGCGCTGGGACTGGCGCTGCGCGGCGTAGCGACTGCCGCAATCGATGTCTCCGATGGCTTGCTGGGCGACCTGGGCCATATTCTCAAACAGTCCGACACCGGCGCGGTCATTCATGCGGACGAATTGCCGTTCGGCCTTGCGCTCTCACGCCGCGACGCGGAACAGCGACGTGCATTTGCGCTCAATGGCGGTGATGACTATGAGCTCTGCTTCTGCGCGCCCGCCAGCCAGCACGATTCCGTGCTGGCTGCTGGCCAACAGACCCACACCGACGTCACTTGTATTGGCCGCCTGCGCGCAGAGCCCGGCGTACAACTGCTGGATGCCAACGGGCGGACACTCGCCCTGATGAACCAGTCTTTCGATCATTTCACTTCATGATGAATCACGAGCCATCCCTCGCCGAAACCGCAGACCCTGTCTTGCCCGTCACACCACGAAAACCGACCGCAGACTTCATGCTGTCTCACCCAGCCCATCTTCTCGCGTTTGGTTTTGGCAGTGGCTTATCGCCTTGGGTGCCGGGCACCATTGGCACCTTGTTTGGTTGGTTGCTGTTCCATGCGCTGTCTGTGCGCTGGCCCGAGGTGCTGACGCCTGCCGTCTGGGGCTTGCTGATCGTCGCCGGATTTGTCATTGGCGTGTGGGCCTGCGACCGCACCGGGCGTGCACTGGGCGTCCCCGATCATGGCGCGATGGTCTGGGACGAGATTGTTGCCATATGGCTGGTGATGCTGTTCGTCACCCCAGCCAGTTTCAAGGCGCAGCTGGCCGCGTTTCTGATATTCCGCTTTTTTGACATGACCAAGCCGCCACCGATCAGACAATTCGAGAAGCGCTTCAAGGGTGGATTCGGCGTGATGGCAGACGATATCATCGCCGCATTCTTCACGCTGCTAGTGCTTGCGCTATGGCGCTTTTGGTGAATCCCTGACACCATGTCGGCATCGGATTACAGGAGCACTGTATGGACACGCTGAATGAACTCTCCGAGCAAGTTGGGCTGGCGCTGAAGAAAAAAGGCTGGCTGCTAGCCACGGCAGAATCGGTAACGGGTGGTGGCATCTCTCAACTGATTACCGATATCGCTGGTTCCTCGGAATGGTTCGATTGCGGCTTCACTACCTACTCGAACAGCTCAAAGACACAATTCCTCGGAGTACCCGAGGCACTGATTGCGCAGCTTGGTGCTGTCAGCGAAGAAGTCGCTGCTGAAATGGCTAAAGGTGCGCTCGTCAACACCCATGCCGATGTCGCGCTCTCCACCACCGGCATCGCAGGTCCCGCCGGCGCCGTGCCGGGCAAACCAGTAGGCACCGTCTGTTTCGGATGGGCACACAGCAAAATCATTCATACTGAGCGGCTGGTGTTCAGCGGCGATCGCCATGCCGTACGAGAGCAGACCATCGTTCATGCGCTGCGAGGATTGTTAAAATTTCTAGAGCGCTGCTGAATTAGTTGAGCACCGATTATCTCCAGCAAGTTTTACCCGTAGGGTGCTTGAAGATCGAACGTCGAAGAGAACACTCTTTCTGGGGGGGTGCGTTTTTATCATGCGACGACACCTCATTATGTATCGAATTCGTAAATTCTTGTGGGCGCGCTTGCCCCAGACAAGATCGGAATTGACAAAGACAGAGATTACTTGCACAGATACCAAGGAAATTTTTTTGAAAGGCAGCGACCAAACACCAGATTTTCGCTGACTCAAAAAAGCGCTGGCCATAGAAGATGCCAGAAACGCGAGCGTATTTTTGAGTACCCACCCAGCTGGAACTTCAGCTGAAGCGATGCCGATTGATTGCGTCGCACGTCTCGCGCGCGACGCGGGCGGCGGCCGCAGTGAACTCTTCGCTGCCTTCAGGCTTTGCGTACAAGATCGCACGCGAAGAATTAATCATCATGCCGCTGCCCTGAGCAGTGCGCCCTGCTTTGACGGTGGCTTCAATATCACCACCCTGCGCCCCGATGCCGGGCACCAGCAGGGGCATCTCACCCACCATTGCTCTCACTTGCGCAAGCTCTTCCGGGAACGTCGCGCCGACAACAAGGCCGCATTGTCCGTGACGGTTCCATTGATCGGATACCAGCTGCGCGACATACTGGTACAAGGGCTTGCCATCAACTTGCAGGAACTGCAGATCCGAACCGCCGGGGTTGGAGGTACGACAGAGCACAATCACGCCGCGATCTGTCCACTCGAGATAGGGAGCAATCGAATCAAATCCCATGTAAGGATTGACCGTCACAGCATCGGCTCGGTAGCGCTCGAACGCTTCGCGCGCATACTGCTCAGCAGTGGCGCCAATATCACCACGTTTGGCATCCAGCACGATCGGAATATCGGGATAGCGCTGCTTGAGATAGTCACAGACACCCTGCAGCTGATCTTCAGCGGCCAGCGCGGCGAAGTAAGCGATCTGAGGCTTGAATGCACAAGCGACGCTGGCAGTCGCATCAATGATCGCTTTGCAGAATTCGAAAATGCTGCCGTCCTTGCCTTGCAGTTGCGCCGGAAAGCGCGTGATATCGGGATCGAGACCCACGCAGAGCAGGGAATCATGGCGTTGGGTCGCGGCGGCAAGCTTGTCGGTGAAGTTCACGGTTGAGTAACTTAGATGAGAGGTGGTTGAACACTAAGCGGCAGTTCAATACATCGAAATGCCTTCATTGTAGCCTTTCATGCTATCTTCCCCGCCCATGACGCGATTGACCCGCAGAGACTTGGTGCTGTTGGCCCTGCTGACCCTTTTTTGGGGACTCAACTGGCCGGTGATGAAAATCAGCGTGCGGGAATTTCCGCCACTGACCTTTCGCCTTATTTGCATGCTGGGCGGCATTGCAGTCATCTGGGCCGTGGCGCGCATACAAAAAGTGCCGCTGGCGATACCGCAAGGCGGCGTACCGACGGTACTCAAGCTGGCCATCCCCAATATGTTCATTTGGCATGCGCTGATCATTATCGGCGTACGGATGCTGTCTTCCGGGCGCGCAGCGATTCTCGGATACACCATGCCGGCCTGGGCAGTGATTGCCGGCCTGGTGTTCTTTGGTGACCGCATCAGCCGGGCCGCACTGGCCGGCATTGTGATGGCGATGTCGGGCGCAATGCTCCTTCTATCAAGCGAGTTCTCGCGCATCTCAGGTCAGCCACTAGGCACGCTGACGGTGCTGATGGCAGCCGCCGCCTGGGGATTTGGCACCGTGCTGATGAAGCGCACCCAGATCGAGATGCCGACCATCTCGCTCACGCTCTGGATGCTGAGTTTTGCGACGGCAGGTATCGCGGTGCTGGTACTGATCTTTGAACTACCTCAGGTGCGCTGGCCAAACTGGATCGAATGGCTGGGCATTCTCTACAATGCCGCGATCATTTTTGGTTTTGCGCACGTCGTCTGGTTCCAGCTGGCGCGCTCACTGCCCCCAGTGGCATCCAGTTTGTCAGTAATGTTCATCCCCGTGATCGGCACCTTCTCGGGCGCATGGATATTGGGCGAGGAACCGCACTGGCAAGACTATGTGGCAATCGTGCTCATACTTGGCGCGATGTCGACCGTCATGTTCCGTCGCCCCAGTGAGGGTTCAACATCGTAGCTTTACGCCAGAACCCCGCCTTCGCTCTCAAGGCGCAGAGCACTGCCCGGCCTATCAATAGCGGTCGTGAACCCACTGCAACAGGGCATCCAGCGCAGGACGTGCAGCAGACGCATTCGCATCATTGATAATGCAGCTGACAATGAGTCTGCGACCGGATCTCGCGGTCAGATAACCTGCGATGCTGGTGACGTCTATTAGCGTTCCGGTCTTGATATGTGCTTGGCCTCGCACGGAGGATTCCTGAAGTCGTCGTCCCATCGTGCCATCGATACCGACCAACGGCAGCGAGGCGATAAATTCCGGCATCAATGGACTTTGCCAGACTTGCTGCAACACAGATGACAGCGCACCGACACTGATACGCTCATCGCGCGACAGGCCGGACCCGTTATCGATGATGACTGTTTGTGCGTTAATGCGATGGCGGGTCATCCAGTCGAGCACTCGCGCCGCACCCGCCCTGGGACTCGCCGGAGCGCTGCCACGATTCGCCGCCAAACTCAACAATAACTGTCGTGCCATCACGTTATTACTGTGTTTGTTGATGTCACGGATGATCTCCGCAAGCGTCATCGATTCCCAGGCCAGCAGCTCGCGCGCAGCAGCTGGCACGCTGCCTGCACGCACACTGCCAGTGATTGTGCCGCCAAGCTCAGACCACAGCTGGCGAAACACGGCATCCACATAGTGCACATTGCTCAGGGTATGCAGATGCAGTGTCAGTAAACGCTCACCACAACTGATCGGAAAGCTTCCCTCGAAGCGAAGCCATCCCGCCGTGAGCACTGGTTTGAGCTGCTCTCTCCAGCGAATGCAGGGCTGATCATTCTGCGCGGGCGGATCGATGATGAAATTGCTCATCGGTGGCTCAGCGCTGAGGCGCGCGCGATCCGCGTTGGTATCGGGAACCAGCACGACGCTGAGTACTTTTGCATCCAGCAGTAAGGCATCGGGCAAAGCATTGTAGGCACGCTCAGGTGCGGCATCGAAGGCGGCGGGATCCGCAACAGCTGATTCAAACAAGCTGCTATCCAGCACCAGATCGCCTCGTATCTCGCGCACGCCCATCGAGCGCAAGCGTCGCAACAAACGAGCAAGATCTTCGTGCGCGAAACGCGGATCACCGCCGCCCTCGATGATGAGATCGCCATTCAGGATACCGTTGCTGATCTCGGCGGAAGAATGCAGACGCGTGATCCACCGATAGCTCGGACCCAGTAGCTCCAGCGAGGCGGCAGTCGTCACCAGCTTCATTACGGATGCGGGCTTGAAAGCGATATCAGCGTTATGAGCGACGAGACGTTCGCCATCGACAGACCGAATATCCAGCGCGACGGAAGACGCTGGTATGCCCGCCTGTGCCAACGAAGCAGACAGCGGATCCGGTAATCTCCCCCTCGGCTGCAAGGTGCCGCAGCCGCCTAACGCCAGCAGCAGTACAAGGCAAACCAGGGGGTGCAGCTTCAAGCGCGTCATCTGCCGATCCTCACATTGATGGCAGAATTATCCCATGCACCCCACAGGCCAGAAGGTATGTCCCAAGATGTCGGGGCCGTACAATCAGTCTCGCGTCAAACCCGCCAACAATTAACACACGCTCATGATTCCTTTTATCGATGGCGAACAGTTGCGCAAGCACCTGCCCTACCCGGTACTGATCAACACGTTGCGCGATTCATTTTGCGACATAGTGCACGCACCACGCCGTCATGTTCATGCCTTGTCAGAACAGGAATCTTCCACGCTGCTGCTGATGCCCGTCTGGCAGGAATCCAAACAACTGGGCGTAAAACTGGTCACCGTGATGCCGGAGAACCGCAGCAAAGGCAAACCGACGGTGCACGCGCTATTCATCTTGATGGACGCCTCGAGTGGCGTGCCACTGGCGCTGATCGATGGCGAGCAACTCACCCTGCGCCGCACGGCCGCAGCGTCGGCGCTGGCATCACGCTATCTCTCGCGCGAAGAGAGTCAGCATCTACTGATTGTGGGTACCGGGCAGCTGGCACCGGAGATGGCGCTCGCGCATTGCATTGCCAGGCCAATACGAACCGTCACCGTATGGGGGCGCGACGCTGTCAAGGCGCAAACCATGCTGCACACATTGCGTGACGCCGGCATGGATCCGGCAATCAGTTTGAACACTGCGAACGAGTTGTCGTTGGCGGCGGCGCAGGCAGACATCATCTGCTGCGCCACGACGAGCACAGAACCGCTGCTGCGCCTCTCCGATGTAAAACCCGGCACGCATATTGACCTGGTCGGCGGCTTCAAGCCCGACATGCGCGAGGTCGATGATGCGCTGGTCTTACACAGCCGCGTGTTCGTTGACACCTTCGATGGTGCGCTGGCCGAGGCGGGTGATCTGGTGCAGCCGATGACGGCAGGACTTATCTCCCGCGACCATGTGCTGGCTGAGTTGGCGTGCCTGACCCATGGCAGACATACCGGACGCAGCAGCGACCAGGAAATCACTTTATTCAAATCCGTGGGAACGGCCATCGAAGATCTGGCGGCCGCGCGGCTTGCGTGGGCCTCTGCCAGCGATACTCGAGCGGCGTAAAGCTGAGAATTATCAAGTCATTAATTTTCATGAGTGCGCCGAAAGAAGTTTTCAGCAGAGATTCTTGAAAAACCCGAAGCCCGTCCCTATACTTGGCACTCGCTGGCGGAGAGTGCTAACAACCCTCGCCGCCAATACGACCGACCCTCGCCGGCCGGGTCCGGGGCAACGCTCCCGGAATGGCCGGAAAAATAAACATAACCAACTGTTTTTAAAAGGAGTTTTCATGAATCTTCGTCCTCTGCACGACCGTATCGTGGTCAAGCGCCTGGAGCAGGAAACCAAGACGGCTTCGGGCATCGTGATCCCGGATCAGGCTGCCGAGAAGCCGGATCAGGGCGAGGTTGTGGCCATCGGCAACGGCAAGATCCTTGAAGACGGCAAGGTTCGTCCGCTGGATGTGAAAGTCGGCGACAAGATCTTGTTCGGCAAATATTCCGGCCAGACCGTCAAGGTGGGCAATGAAGAATACCTGGTCATGCGCGAAGAAGACGTCTTCGCGGTCGTCCAGTAATCACGTCCGAACCCCTCATTCCAAATAAAGTTAGTTAAGGAGCAGTCAACATGGCAGCTAAAGAAGTAGTTTTCGGCGACAGCGCGCGCCACAAGATGGTCGAAGGCGTGAATATTCTCGCCAACGCAGTCAAAGTCACCCTGGGCCCGAAAGGTCGCAACGTGGTTCTGGAGCGCTCGTTCGGCGCACCCACCGTCACCAAGGACGGTGTATCGGTCGCCAAAGAGATCGAGCTGAAAGACAAGCTGATGAACATGGGCGCGCAGATGGTGAAGGAAGTCGCCTCCAAGACCTCCGACAACGCCGGTGACGGCACCACCACCGCGACCGTGCTGGCACAGGCAATCGTTCGCGAAGGCATGAAGTACGTGGCCGCCGGCATGAACCCGATGGACCTCAAGCGTGGTATCGACAAAGCCGTTACAGCCACGGTTGAAGAACTACACAAGATTGCCAAGCCCTGCACCACCTCGAAAGAAATCGCTCAAGTGGGCTCGATCTCGGCCAACTCCGACACCTCGATCGGCGAGCGCATTGCTGAAGCGATGGAAAAAGTCGGCAAGGAAGGCGTGATCACGGTGGAAGACGGCAAGTCGCTGAATGACGAGCTGGATATCGTTGAAGGTATGCAGTTCGATCGTGGCTATCTGTCGCCTTACTTCATCAACAACGCCGACAAGCAAGTCGCGCTGCTGGACAATCCGTTCATCCTGCTGTGCGACAAGAAGATCTCGAACATCCGTGATCTGCTGCCGGTGCTTGAGCAAGTGGCCAAGGCAGGTCGTCCGCTGCTGATCATTGCTGAAGATATCGAAGGCGAAGCACTGGCCACGCTGGTGGTCAACAATATTCGCGGCATTCTGAAAACCTGCGCCGTGAAAGCGCCTGGCTTTGGCGATCGTCGCAAAGCCATGCTGGAGGATATCGCCATCCTGACCGGTGGTCAGGTGATCGCCGAGGAAGTCGGTCTGACGCTGGAAAAGGCCACCCTGAACGATCTGGGCCAGGCCAAGCGCGTTGAGGTTGCCAAGGAAAACACGACCGTTATCGACGGCGCCGGCGAAAGCAAGTCCATCGAAGCTCGCGTCAAGCAGATCCGCGTTCAGATCGAAGAAGCAACTTCTGACTATGACCGCGAGAAGCTGCAAGAGCGCGTCGCGAAGCTTGCTGGTGGCGTGGCTGTCATCAAGGTCGGGGCTGCGACCGAAGTCGAGATGAAAGAGAAGAAAGCTCGTGTCGAAGATGCGCTGCATGCGACCCGTGCTGCGGTCGAAGAAGGCATCGTGGCAGGCGGCGGCGTCGCTCTGCTGCGTGCGCGTTCGAATCTGAAACTCAAGGGTGACAATCCTGATCAGGATGCCGGTATCAAGATCGTGCTTCGCGCGATTGAAGAGCCACTGCGCATGATCGTGAGCAATGCGGGCGAAGAAGCCTCGGTCGTCGTCAACAAAGTGCTGGAAGGCAAAGGTAACTTCGGTTACAACGCGGCCAACGGCACCTATGGCGATATGGTGGAAATGGGTGTGCTGGATCCGGCCAAGGTCACCCGCTCGGCGCTACAGAACGCGGCGTCGATCGCCGGACTGATGCTGACCACCGACTGCATGGTGTCCGACCTGGTTGAGGACAAGCCTTCTTCTGGTGGCGGCGGTATGGGTGGCATGGGCGGTATGGGTGGCATGGGCATGGATGGCATGATGTAATTCTGTTCAGGCTACATTGCCCCAGAAAAGCCCGCAGCGATGCGGGCTTTTTTTATTGCTCTTTTCTTCTACCTGACCCTCGGCGCATTTGCTCATCGAACTCTATGTGTTTTGATCGAACACCTGAGCCATCTCATATTTTTGTCGCACTTGTAAGACGATCATCGCCCGTTATTCGCCACTCAGATATCAGCAAATAATCAAAGGCTATTACGGCCAATCAACAGAACAATGATCTGAATGACCAGGAGGGCAACATCATGCTTAGCAAAATTTGCTCGAGAGTTAGTCGATATCCGCACTCGCCCAGAACTGACGGAAAAATTCATCAGATACAGCGCTCGCTGAGCACTCAAAATGCGCGGCTAGCGCAGCTCAATAAAGACTGCATCGCAGCATTAAAGAAAATTGAGATCAACCATTCGCTGTGGGGAACGATGTGTGAGATTGAGGATAAATTCCGCGCAGATATCAATGATGAAGTGAATTACGAATATCAACGTGTACCTGATCATCTTTTATTCTCACCAGACAACTCGCCTGCCGCAGCAGAGCGGGCTGTAGGCTATCAGTTGAGCTGTGGGCTATCAGAAACGCCAAGATTCCTGTTGAACTACTCCGTCAGCGCCCCCGACATGACGCTCGATGCCGCCATTACACCAAAACATAAAAGCGATCTGATCGAATCATTCACCGAGAGTTTTACCAAACTAAAAGATTCGGATCAGATGGCCATGGCCAGCACGATTCAGCCCGACGTACTAATCAAATTAGGCGTGTCGGTCTCTTGCGAGGCGATGAATTTATCCATCGCCAACAAAAAAGCAGACAAGCCTCAACTGGCCGAAGATCACTTGATAGCACTGATCGATTATTGCAGCTCGAATAGCGGCATGTTCAACGCCATCAATGACAGCATGCGAATATGGCAGCTCTGTGGGGTAAACACACTGGCATTGATCACCTCCTGCCTGTCAAAGCCACTGAATGAAGGGCTCGGCATCCTGAGCATGCATCATGATTTTCTCTACCGAGGCACTCTCTACAAGGGTGTCGCTATCTGTAATGGCGCAGGAGCATTCAGGCTATCGAAGATGCAACCAGGGATGCAGTACTGCAGCCCACACTGGTCGTCGGCAACGCATGTCGAGAGCCAAAATTACGCAGCAAGAAAACCCGACCGCCAGTTGCAGATGACCATTCTTCACGCCGAGGGCGTTCGTGCCCACATGTTCAACAACATTAGCTCGATGGGCGAAGGCGAGGTGATCATGCCACCCAAACCCATCTACTTCCTTGAAGAATCGGCGGTCGATCCTGCCTTACAGAACGCCAACCGCCAGCTTCCCACGATCTACGGCACGATGAAGCCCATACAGTCAGCCACCGACGCCAGACTCAGGGAGCCTCACGCAATCCTTGTCTGAGATCAGCGTTTCCATGCCGGTGTACGCTTCTCGATAAAAGCCTGCACACCTTCCAGTGCAGCCTCGTCCATCATGTTACAGGCCATGGTCTCACCCGCCAGCTGGTAAGCAGCCGCGATGCCCATCTCCATCTGGCGATAGAACAATTGCTTGCCCATAGCGATCGCTACTGCCGGCTTGGCCAGAATACTGTCCACCAGAGATGCGATCTCCTGATCGAGTCGCTCCGACGGCACGACGCGATTGACGAGTCCGCGCTCACAAGCTGTTTGCGCATCGATGAATTCACCCGTCAGCAGCATTTCCATGGCCTGTTTGCGCGGCACATTACGCGTGAGTCCGACGGAAGGCGTCGAGCAAAACAAACCATAATTGACACCAGAGACCGCGAACCGTGCCTCTTCGGAGGCGACCGCCAGATCGCACATGGCCACTAACTGACAACCTGCTGCGGTCGCCATGCCCTGCACGCGCGCGATCACAGGCTGCGGCATATGCTGAATGGATAGCATCAACTTGCTACACTGATCGAAGAGTTTTTTATAGTAATCGGCCGACGGACTGGCGCGCATCTGCTTGAGATCATGTCCGGCACAGAAGGCCTTTCCACTGGCGGCCATGATCACCACACGAACTTTGGGATCGGCGGCGATCGCGTTCATCTCCACCTGTAACGCAGTAAGCATCTCCTCGGACAGCGGATTGAGTTGTTCACCGCGATTCAGGGTCAGAGTAACGGCGTCACCTTCCTGCTGCTTCAGCACATAGGGGGTTTCCGGCTGGGCCATGATGTCTCCTTCGTATTCTGAATTGCGCTGATCGAGTCGCGGATATCGACGACTTTACTCAGGCTCGTATTCTTCCTGCTCTCTTCCGAGGGCCAGCGAGGGCGGCGGCTGGTAACTCGCCAGCAGTGCCGGGCGATTCTCGGGCGTCTCCAGACTAATGCGGCCTAGTGTACCGCTTCGATAGTCCTGCAACAGCGTATGTGCCGCCTTCTCGACATCGGCATCACCGCCGCGTACACGAAAACCGCGACGGGTAGCGATATGCTCTAGCACACCGATACCATCCACATTTTCCGGTTGTAGACCGTAACGCGCCGCCAGCAGCGACGGATACCGCTGTAGCAGCAAGTCGCTCAGAAAAGCCGCGACCTCTTCTTCAATGATCGCATTGACACCGATCGCATGGCTTGCGGCCAGCATCAGCCCGTCGGTCGGATGCTGAATCTTGGGCCACATCATGCCCGGCGTATCGACCAGCACAATGTTATTACCAAGGAAGAGCCGCTGCTGGGTCTTGGTCACCGCCGGCTCATCACCCACCCTCGCGACTTTTTTCTTCAGCAGTGCATTCATCAGCGTGGATTTCCCCACATTGGGTATGCCCATGATCATCACGCGCAAGGGTTTCAATGCGGTGCCGCGATGCGGGGCAAGCTTGAGGCACAGATCAGGAATCTTTGCGACCTCGGCCGCCTTCTTGCAGGACAGCGCTACCGCGTACACCTGAGCCTGGGCGCTGTAATGCTTGAGCCACGCACTGGTTGCCGCAGGATCGGCCAGATCGCTCTTGTTGAGTATCTTCAGACACGGACGCTGCCGGGCACGCCGGAGTTCTGCAATCATCGGATTGCTGCTGGCCTCGGGCAGACGGGCATCCAATACCTCGATCACGAGGTCGGTCTTCTCCATGGATTCGGCGGCCTTCTTGCGCGCCGCGTTCATGTGACCGGGGAACCATTGGATAGACATGGAAAGCCTGGAGAAATCAGGTAGACAAAGGGGATCAGCGAGCCACTATTTTACCCGGCAGTGATACCCGCCCTGGGGCGCGATTTATCCCAGGTCAGCCAGTACCCGCAGATGCGCCGCCACACTGCGACCCAGCGCGGACAGGCTGTAGCCGCCCTCCAGACAGCTGACGATGCGCCCGTTCGACCACCGATCCGCCACCGTCAACAGCTGGCGGGTCATCCATGCGTAGTCGGCTTCGACCAATCCCATGGAGGCGATGTCATCCTCACGATGCGCATCGAAACCCGCAGAGATGAAAATCATCTCCGGGCGATGCGCATCCAGCGCCGGCAACCAGTGGCGCTGTACAAGCTCTCGAACGACATCGCCGCGCGTGTAGGCGGACACAGGGATATTGACCAGATTTTTCGGGGCCTGCCCCTCAGGATAGGTACCCGTATAGGGGTACAACGGATGCTGAAAAAAACTCACCATTAAAACGCGCTCATCTCCGGCGAAGGCATCTTCCGTGCCATTACCATGATGAACATCAAAATCAACAACGGCAATGCGCGTTAGCCCGTGCACATCCATCGCGTGGCAAGCGGCAATGGCGATGTTGTTGAACAGGCAGAATCCCATAGGCGTCGTTGGCGTCGCATGATGCCCGGGCGGACGCACGGCACAAAATGCATTCTTCACCTCTCCGCGCAGCACCGCATCCGTGGCCGCCACCGCCGCGCCCGCCGCTCGCAGAGCCGCCTGCCAGCTGTGAGGATTGAGCAAAGTATCCGCATCAATCGCATGATAAGGACCACCGCGCGGATCGCTACCTTGGCCCGACTCGGGCAGATGCTCCCTCACGCGCGCAACGGCTTGCGGTGTATGCACTCTTTGCAGATGCACCTCACTGGCGAGCGGGGCTTCGCGGCAATCGAGAAAAGGCAACATCCCGCTGGCCATCAACTGGTCTTCAATCGCCTGCAGGCGTGCGGGCGATTCGGGATGCCACTCCCCCATCTCATGCAAGAGGCAGTCCGGGTGAGAGAAAAATGCAGTGCGCATCGGTCCATTATGCATGAGTGCAGCAGCTGTCTGGAGAAGGTATCCATGATCTATACTTGCGGCTCTCCGGCCACCCGGTATTCCACCATCCCCGATACCCTCTGATGCACAACCTGACCATAATTTTGCGGCAGCTTGCGAGCGCCTGCCTGTTCTCGCTGATCGCGGGCACTCTCCCTGTAGCCATTGCAGCGTCTAAGCAGACAACGGAACGCGTACCATCCCCGGCCGCCTCGGCAGCTCACAAAACCCCGAAGGCACATAAGGCGAAGAAACCGTCACCAGCAAGCGCCCCTGGTCGAGCAAGACAAAAAACTCAGCAGCCGCACTCCGGCGATGGGGAGCCTGAGTTCACCAATTTCGGCCAGTGGAAAGCTGTCGGCGAGTTCATCACCGAAATGAGCGACGAGCATGGCTTTGATCGCGGTGAGCTGAACGCGCAGTTCGCGAAGATTCACTATCTCGACAAGGTCATCAAGCTGATCAATCCGCCGCCGGCCGGCAAGGCAAAGAACTGGACCGCCTATCGCGAGCGTTTCGTCGAGCCTCGACGCATTCAGGCAGGGCTGGATTTCTGGCGGCGTCACGAGACCGAGCTGACTCGTGCGCAAGCTGAATTCGGCGTACCCCCGGAAATCATCGTTGGCATACTTGGCGTCGAGACAATTTACGGCCGCCAGCCCGGCAATATCCGCGTAATGGACGCACTCACCACGCTGGCGTTTGCCTATCCCGAGGCACCCAACCGTCAGACGCGCATGGATTACTTTCGCAGCGAGTTGAAGCATGTACTGCTTTATGCCAGAGAGAGCAATATCGATCCATTCAGCTTGTCAGGATCCTTCGCTGGTGCGATCGGCCTGCCACAGTTCATGCCAGGGAGCATACGGCGTTTCGCCATTGACTTTGATGGCGACGGCAAGATCGACTTGCGCAACTCAGCCGCTGATGCGATCGGCAGCGTCGCGAGCTTCCTGTCACAACACGGCTGGATGGCGAATCTGCCCCTGGTCTATCCTGCACGCCCCGATGCGAGTAGCGAGACCCGCTGGAAGCCATTGATCGGTATTGCACTCGCCGCGACACATTCTGTCGATGAGGTGGAGCAGTCCGGCGTTGTCCTGCCCAGTGACATACCACGCTCGCTGATGGTGGGACTGGTCGATCTCCAAGATGGGGAGCGACCCACGCGCTACTGGGTCGGCAGTGACAATTTTTTTGCGCTTACCAAATACAATCGCAGCTTTTTTTATGCAATGGCGGTCATAGAGCTTGGCAACGCCATTCGACAGCAGCGACGCTCGTGAATCCCTTTTTCATCCTTCGTCTGACATCACTGAGATGATCACGCTGCCTGCGCCGACGGATACTCGCGCTGCCGATCAGGTGATCGCACTAACCCGCGCATGGGTTGAGCATGCAGTGATCGGGCTCAATCTATGCCCTTTTGCCAAGCCAGTGCATGTCCGGCAGCAGATAGCATACCGCGTCAGCACCGCGACAGATGAAGCTGTTCTGTCGCAGGATTTACTGGCAGCGATGATGGCACTGGTCGATACACCCTCAACGACGACGGATACTTGCCTGCTGATACACCCGTGGATACTGCAGGACTTCATCGAGTACAACGACTTCCTTGATGTCGCCGACGCCCTGCTCGAAGAAGCCGGTCTGAGTGGTATTTTGCAAATCGCCAGTTTTCACCCCGACTATCGTTTCGCGGGCACCGATGGAGATGACGTCACCAATTGCACTAACCGTTCGCCTTTTCCTACGCTGCACTTGCTGCGCGAGGCCAGCCTTGACAAGGCGACATCAACGCTATTGGACGCCTCAGAGATTATCGAGCGCAATCTCGCGACACTGAGCGACATGGGACACTCGGGCTGGGAAGCACTTCAGCGACAAATGATCAATAGCCTGACGACATCTGAGAACACTCCGCCTGCGGCTGGCACGGTCACGCGCCCGCCATCCATCCGCCAGAAATAGTTTTTACACCGACCTTCATTCTGACGGTCACTCAGTTTCCTTCAGTTTCTTTCGGCGTCAACCCGCCTTGCGGCTGAATCCAGCATTGCCACAGACGGGCTCATGGCAACGTCGACCTGCACGCCAACCGTCCAACGTCCGCATTGCATTGATCGGGAACTTACGCCACGGCGGGTAGCGGCCTGAAGAACCATTCGCTTGCGAATCGTCAAACAGCACTAAAAAATCATTAACTAGAATAAAGTTTTTAAAAGAACAACTTGTCAGCCAATCCTGAATTTAACAGTCCGATACCGCGACTCCGGCATCAGAGCTCGGGAGGGAATCCGATTACTCTTTATAAATCATTGATTTATAGACGACAGCCCGGCTGTTGCTTTTGCATTGAATTAATTTTTTAACAAAAAATAATTTTACTTTGTTACCAACACCCAATAAAATTTGTTGGCAATTTAAGAATTTCTAACGAGTGGGCACCGGACACAGCGACAAGGTAGAGCAACACGTCGCCAAGCCTGGCAGTGGCGAGGGGCAACGCGTTCAGAAATCAATGCCCTTTGGGGTGAATGGCTCGACAGCAGCAACCTGGCCAATGATCTCAGGGCACAGGCTCCAGGAATACAAGAAACCCTGCCCCGCTGCGGGTAAAGGGGATCACTGGCAAGAGGTGCGGAATTGCTGGCTACGCTCAGACGAGTGACATACCCGCAACGGGAAATGTTCGCCGTTCCTGTCGAAGACGGAGATTCGCAAGAGACCCTCGCCAAATAAAACGTGCAAGGGATGGACGGCAAGCCGGGAAGCGACTCCGGTTACCAGAGGAAACCAACTCGCGCATATTCAATCAAAATCAGCCATAGGGAATCTTCACTCAAATGACGACTCAGTTTCATAATCAGGATAGCAACCGGCTTGCGGATCAGGTAGCGTACGATCCCAACAACCTGCTCGATTCACTGATAGAGAAGCTACATCTGAAAAACGATGCTGCTTTGTCACGGGCACTGGAAGTGGCGCCGCCCGTCATCAGCAAAATACGTCACCGTCGCTTGCCGGTCGGTGCCTCACTACTTATACGGATGCATGAGGTCAGCGATCTGAGTATTCGGGAGTTGCGAATATTGATGGGAGATCGCCGCGAAAAATTTCGTATCAGCGACAAACAGTTCAAACCCAAGCAATCCGGGCAATGACCCCTGGAGGCGGATTCAGGCAGACTGGCTTGATCGAGTCAGTCTGCCTGAAAATGAGTCCGGTGAATTCTCGATAAGAAAGTCCCCCGGCGTGACTACGCCGGGAAAACTCCAGTCGACAGATAGCGGTCGCCGCGATCGCAAACAATAAAGACAATCACTGCGTTTTCTGTTGTCGCAGATATCCGCAGCGCCACCTCGCAAGCACCAGCAGCAGAGATTCCCGCAAAAATTCCTTCTTCCATGGCCATCCGCCGCGCCATTTGCTCGGCAGCGGACTGACTGACGTTCTCTACCTGATCGACTCGGCTGCGATCAAAAATCTTCGGCAGGTACGCCTCCGGCCATTTGCGTATGCCGGGTATCTGCGAACCTTCCTCAGGCTGGGCACCAATAATCTGAATTGCAGGATTTTTTTCTTTCAGATATTTGGACACGCCCATGATGGTGCCCGTCGTCCCCATCGCACTGACAAAATGCGTGATCTTTCCCTCGGTATCACGCCAGATCTCAGGACCTGTGCTTTCAAAGTGCGCGCGCGGGTTATCCGGATTGGCAAACTGATCCAGAATCAGACCCTTGCCTTCTTTCTGCATTTGCTCGGCCAGGTCGCGGGCATATTCCATGCCGCCAGATTTTGGTGTCAGGATGATCTGCGCGCCATAAGCGGCCATACTCTGCCGGCGCTCTAGGCTCAGATTCTCGGGCATGAGCAAGATCATTTTGTAGCCGCGCATGGCTGCGGCCATGGCCAGCGCAATGCCCGTATTGCCGCTGGTGGCTTCGATCAGGGTATCGCCGGGCTTGATCTCGCCGCGCTCCTCCGCGTGCCGGATCATGGACAGTGCGGGCCTGTCTTTGACGGAACCCGCGGGATTGTTGCCCTCCATCTTGCCCAGGATGATGTTGTTACGACGCGCAGCATCCTCCCCGGGCAGACGCTTGAGCTGCACCAGGGGCGTATTGCCAACCAGGTCCTCGATGGATTGGAAATGCATGGGAGAGCCAGCCCTTCTACACTAAAAAACGCATTTTAATCGGTGTAGCAAAGACTGGCAGGATTGCTCAGGAAAGCCAGGCGCGACCATGCCCTGAGCCTGTCTGGGGCGCCAGGAACCGGACCAGCATCGCTGGAGAGTGCTATGACCCCATAGCACTCTCCAACCATACCGAATCCATTCACTCGGCGTTTAATCTGCTTTTATTTGTCGGCCTCGCCAGACTGGCGCACCTCTTTGTCATCCTTGGCCACACCTTTTGGCTCCTTGCTGACCTTGACTGCCTTGACGGAAGAGGAAGGCTTGGATGCCGTTGCCTGGGTGCTGTGAGAATGTCCATTCACCGTCAACCCGGCGGCAGACAGCTTGATGGAGTTTCTCTCGCCGACACCGCGGACACGCTGCTCAAGATCATTCCAATCTTTGAAATTGCCATTCTTCTTGCGCTCCTCAAGAATCGCTCGCGAGGTACTCGGACCTATACCGGCCACGCTATCAAGCTGCGCCTGATCCGCCGTGTTGATCTCAACAGCAGCCGTAGCAGACTGCATAAACACTACGGCATAGGTCGCGACAATCAGGGCAAGCATTTTTTTAATCATTGCATCACTCCACTCAAAGTTTTAAAAAAGTGTGTAACTCGATCGTCTGAATCGGCATACCACAACCCGGTGACATCCGAGCTCAGAAAACAGTCATTAGCCCGCAATGGCCGAGTCTGCATTGATTCAAACCATTGACTCAACACTGACGAGACGATCACACGAACACATCATTGAGTAGCATTCAATGATCCCGTGCCAGAGTAATGTAACAGTAAGCCGTGAGGATTTTTGATGGAAGACGCTATGATTAATTTGCATAGATCGAATTTCGATCAGCATGATCGATAAACGGAGTTATCGATACATAGAGCACTGTATCCTTATTTTTCTTATGATGCTATTTCGTAAGCTTCACTTATAGATTATCTACAGATACGCAAACTCAAGCGAAAAAACCTAAATCACCATAAGAAAAACACCTCTTATGAATATATCGAATTGAGATACGAATCCTCAACATCAAGATTTCTATTCACCAAATAACGCTGTCTAGATCATCCGAAAATCAATGGTGCATTCGTGATGCGCTATCGAACCAAGCCATACGCCATAGTACGCGGCAGAAGCCTGCTCAGCGATAAATGTGATTCCTCTTGCTGATAGTGAAAAATTCTGTCGCACTCCTGCTGAATTCATGCGATCAATTACTCCGCATGATCCATCCATCTAAAGCGCAATCCACTGTGCAACCCCTACGCATCATCGCCGGGGATGATTTTTAAAAACATTTTTCCAATTGAAATAGTTCTATACCGAGGTGAGACATGCTATCGATTCGCTACTTTGAGACATTGAGCCTCAAATAATGACGTCAAATAAATACCTTTTTTCTTCTCATATTTACCTAAAGAAACTCTCCTAGATATGTAAATAAAAAGTAGTTACTCATCAAGGTGACTGAAATTTTCAGGCAAACACCAGAACAATTGAAAAAATCAGGTTTTATCATTGATAACTATGTCTTAGGAGAGATCATGGACCCGACAAAAGCACAAAGAATTCCACTATCCTCGTCATTAGAAGCAAGCGAAAATATCCCCGAAAAAAAATCGGGTAGCGAAGCCGATTCTCCAAAAATCAATTACTCACCATCGGCAGACCATGTAAACAATTCGATTGGAGCGCAAGCAGAAAAAAACATAAAATCCACCAATCCTCAGGATATTTTTTTTGAGTTCTCAGGAATTCAAAGTACGCCCTTCAAAATACAAAAGCCTTCTTCAGACAGCCCACCTCTTGATACCAAAGCTACGCCACACGGCGGAGGCCACCCGCTTGACGCAAAAAAAAGCTCCGACAACCCACCGATTTCTGTTCAAAAACCATCAAGATGGGCAACTAATGGCAATGGAATCACGCCTCCAAAATTGGCCAAAGACAATACTTTGGCAAGCACATTCACGATGGACGACGAAGACGCAATAACAGAATATAACGAACCGAACATCAGCGAGCACGACCTGTCATTATTCGAATTCAAAGAAGATGAATCCAAAGCATACTTGAGAGGTCTTTCCGATAACGCAAAAGCTCTTGCACATACTCATAAATTAAACGAGCACGAAGTAGCGGCTATCCGAGCATACACAAAAGATTACTACTTAATGATCAACTATCAGCTGCGAAATCTGCCTGATCCCAACGTAAATGTTGATGACGCTGCTGCTTTAAAGAAATCGGGCGTCAATGCCGATATGGCGGATTTGATAGCCAACCTGGTGAATGGCCTGAAAAAACTGCCCCCTGCACAACTTGAGGGGGAAATCATCAAAGGACACGGACGAGACGCAAATCTTCCTAAAGAAGAGCTCGAAAAATTCAAAGAGGGGAATACTGTTTCCCCCTCAATGTTTATATCAACCACCAACTCACTAGAGCAGATGGTGAGTAGTAATTGGTGGAATGGGAATCCTCAGGCGATGATTATTCACCAGGCGCCCAATGGCAATGGTCGAGATATTGCAGCATTCAGTCCCTATGAGTACGAAAGCGAAATTCTCTTCCTTCCGAACACGAAGTTCAAAGTAGAGTACAGAAAAGACAATGTGACCATCGGCGGTGGCGTACCGATGGACATCAACCCTCCGTCAATAAAAGCTCCGTATGACGAGAAAACTAAACAAGCGTGGGCGGATAAATATAATGATCCGAGCGGACAAAAATACAAGAAAACGATCATCGCCTTGCGAGAGTTACCTCCGGACGCCAAGCCCGAGGTGCCAGCCAAGACCTCGAACAATCTTTCCCAAGATACAGCTCATTCAACGACAGGTAAGAAACGCTTTAAAGACATTTTTAAAAATTTCTAAAATACCAAACACTACCTCGCAAGAATGACGACGACGTTCAGGAAATGTCGATTCGAGGAGCACGGGGGCTGATCCAGCTTGACAGCAGCACCGTCTTGCGTGGCTGCAGTTCCCGCGCGAAAGAGTCAGGCTAGCCCTGATTAATGATGGAAAGTTCTTCGGTGCGCCGGGGCGCGTAGCTTTCCCACTGGCTGCAGCCTGGGCACTGCCAGTAAAACTGCTTGGCCTTGAAGCCACAGTGACTGCAGCGATAGCGCGCAAGTTTCTGCGCATAGCCGCCCACCAGGCCCTTGACTAGCGACAGCTCGGCGCGTCCTTCTGGAGGGGCGTACATCAGCCGAGCTTCGATAAGTTTATCCAGGCCCAGCAAGGTCGGCGTTCTTCTGAGTTCATCTGCAACCAGCTGGTTGGCACTGTCAGGACCGTCAAGCTCCAGTACCGCCTTGAACGCCACCTCCAGCAGATCGATGGATGAAGCTTCGGCGAGGTAAGTCTTGAGCAGATTGACGCCTTCGCGCGCGCGACCGACAGCACGATAGCCATCCATCAGCCGCTGGGCGACAAGTGCCACGTGTGGCGCGCTCTGCTGCTCCACGCGTCGCCATGCACTGAGCGCACCTTCGGTATCGCCCTTGGCCATCATCGCATCACCAATCAGCATCATTGCTCGTACATTATTCCTGTCATACGATAAGGCTTTTTCTAGTGTCTGCAATGCAGTGTCGGGATTCACGTGCACCAGCTCATCTTGCGCCAGCTCGCAATGAAACTGAGCTATCTCTTTCTGGTACGCGCCAGCGCCTGAAGCCTGCAAGGCGAGTGCTGCGTCGATAGCGCGCCTCCACTCTTTCTCACGCTGATAAATTTCCAGTAATGCGCGGCTAGCCTGTGTCGCATACTGGCTGGCCGCAAGCTGATGGAAAGTCTCTTCGGCTCGGTCGAGCAGTCCGGCTTTCAGATAATCTTGTCCCAGCTCATAGCGCGCCTTGCTCGCGATGTCGGGTGACAGATCGGGGCGAGAGAGAAGGTTCTGGTGCACACGCACGGCGCGCTCGATGTCGCCACGCCGGCGAAACAGATTGCCGAGTGCGAAATGCAGCTCGGCAGTCTCTGGATCGAGGCGCGCGATATCGACGAAGATATCAATAGCCTTATCCGGGTCTTCGTCGAGCAGTGCGTTCAGTCCTTTGTAGTAGCTGCGCGGCAGACTACGTGACTCGGCGATCACATGGCGAATATCGATACGCGCAGCGATCCAGCCCAGCCCGAAAAAAAACGGTACGCCCAGCAGCCACCAGGTTTCGAATTCCATAAAAATCAGTTCAGAGGATTGTCTGCTTACAAGCCGACTTGTTCAATGATGCTAGCTGGCGGCGAGGGTTGCTCGCGCAGACGAGCGGCCGAATCGGTATTGCTTTTCTTTTGCTCGACTTCTTTCTTGAGTCGCGACAGTTCGCGGCGGTAACGCAGCACCGTGCCCGTCATGGCCAGTACGCCCATCGCCACGCCGACCACGAAGAACGCCAGCAGCAGCAGAATGATTGGCGAGCGTGCCTGACTACCCCAGAAAAAATGCAGCACGACTTCATCCGTGTTCTTCAGCGCGAAGTCAAAGAAAATAATGAACAGCACCAGCGCGACCAGCCGGAAAATGAGCCTCATAGGAAGAATGCTCCCTGACATTACATAACGGGTTGGCAGGGATTGTACGCGAAAAGAACACCGATCCGGCTCTGGCGATGACCTGGGCCCGGCCATAAAAAAACGGCACCCGGGGGTGCCGTTTTGCTGTTGTCATGCAGGCTCAGTCATCAAGGATGGGCTGTCCGACCATGGCATCGACTCGCTCGCGCAATTCCTTGCCGGGCTTGAAGTGCGGCACCCGCTTTTCGGGCACCATCACCGTGTCGCCAGACTTGGGATTACGGCCTATCCGCGGTGGTCGGCTATTCAGTGCAAAGCTGCCGAAACCGCGAATTTCGATACGCTGGCCAGCGGCCAGCGCATCGGTCATCGCATCGAGCAGCGTCTTGACCGCGAAATCCGCATCCTTGGCTACCAGCTGCGGGTAACGCTCGGCCAGACGAGCGATCAGCTCCGATTTAGTCATCAGAGTGACCCCGATCAGCCCTTGTTGTCGAGCTTGGCTTTCAGCAGTGCGCCCAGGCTGGTCGTGCCCGAGGATGCAGAGGTATCGCTGGACATTTTCTGCATCGCGTCTTGGGTGTCCGCATTATCTTTCGCCTTGATCGACAGCTGGATGCTGCGAGCCTTGCGATCGATATTGATGATCATCGCCTCGACCTTGTCGCCTTCTTTCAGGTGCGTGCCAGCGTCTTCAACGCGATCGCGCGAGATCTCGGAGGCACGCAGATAGCCTTCGACTTCATCGGACAGCTGGATCACTGCGCCCTTGGGTTCGACCGATTTCACGGTGCCGTGCACCAGCGCACCCTTGTCGTTCATCGCGCAGTAGTTGTTGAACGGGTCGCCTTCGAGCTGCTTGACACCCAGAGAGACGCGCTCACGCTCGACATCGATCGCCAGCACGACAGCTTCGAGCTCGTCGCCCTTCTTGAACTTGCGCACAGCCTCTTCGCCCGCTTCGGTCCAGGAGAGGTCGGACAGATGCACCAGACCGTCGATATTGCCGGGCAGGCCGATGAACACACCGAAGTCGGTGATCGACTTGATCGCACCGGAGACTTTGTCTCCCTTCTTGTGCGACATCGCGAAATCGTCCCAGGGGTTCGCTTTGCACTGCTTCATGCCGAGCGAGATACGGCGACGCTCTTCGTCGATCTCGAGCACCATGACTTCGACTTCGTCGCCCAGCTGGACAACCTTCGAAGGTGCAACGTTCTTGTTGGTCCAGTCCATTTCGGACACGTGGACCAGACCCTCGATGCCCTGCTCGACTTCCACGAACGCGCCGTAGTCGGTGAGGTTGGTGACCTTGCCGAACAGACGGGTGCCTTGCGGATAGCGGCGCGACAGGCCAGTCCAGGGATCGTCGCCAAGCTGCTTGACGCCCAGCGAGACGCGGTTCTTTTCCTGATCGTACTTAAGGACCTTGGCGGTGATTTCCTGACCCACCGACAGTACTTCGGAGGGATGGCGCACACGGCGCCATGCAAGGTCGGTGATGTGCAGCAGGCCGTCAATGCCACCGAGGTCGACGAATGCGCCGTAGTCGGTGATGTTCTTGACGATACCGGTGACGATGGTGCCTTCTTTCAGGGTCTCCATCAGCTTCGCACGCTCTTCGCCCATCGAGGCTTCGATGACGGCACGACGCGACAGCACAACGTTGTTGCGCTTGCGATCCAGCTTGATGACCTTGAATTCCAGGGTCTTGCCTTCGTACGGTGTGGTGTCCTTGACCGGACGAGTGTCCACCAGCGAGCCCGGCAGGAATGCGCGAATGCCATTGGTGAGCACGGTGAGTCCGCCCTTGACCTTGCCCGATACCGTGCCAGTCACTAGCTCGCCCGACTCCATCGCTTTCTCGAGCGCGAGCCAGGAAGCCAGACGCTTGGCCTTGTCGCGCGAGAGGATGGTGTCGCCGAAACCATTTTCGAGAGACTCGATGGCAACGGAAACGAAATCACCAATGTTGACTTCCAGTTCGCCGTTGTCGTTCTTGAATTCATCGATCGGAATAAACGCTTCGGATTTCAAGCCGGCGTTAACGATCACAAAGTTGTGGTCCAGGCGGACGACTTCCGCCGAAATGACCTCACCCGAACGCATATCCTGGCGCGACAGGGATTCTTCAAATAGAGCGGCAAAGCTTTCCATGCCGGAGGATGCGTGGGATTGAGTAGCTGTAGACATAATTAAGAGAAGTTAGCCAACCACAGCGGTATTGCCGTGACTGGGTCAGGTTGCTCAACACCCCATGAGGCCTTGCGCCTCCCGGGGCACCGGGTACTGCGGTACTGCTGGGTACGGATATCGCTGCTGTCAGCTGGAGGAGAGGGACTGGTACCAATCCAGAACCTGCTTCACAGCCGGCTCGATGCCCATGTTGGAGGTATCGAGCAGATGCGCGCCCTCAGCGGGTTTCAGTGGAGCAACGGCGCGCTGAGTATCCCGCGCGTCCCGCTCCCGCAAATCCTGCAGAAGGTCGGCCATATTAGCAGGAAAACCTTTTTCAATCAATTGCTTATAGCGCCTTTCCGCACGCGCTTCGACGCTGGCGGTGAGGAAAACCTTCAGCGGTGCATCCGGGAAGATCACCGTGCCCATGTCACGGCCATCCGCCACCAGCCCCGGGGGGCGACGGAAACCATGCTGCAGGTTCACCAGTGCCTGACGGACGGCGGGCAGCGTGGCGATCTTCGAGGCGGCTACGCCCACCGCTTCGGCGCGGATCTCTCGGGAAACCTCGCGTCCTGACAAGAGTATGCGCTCACCCTCGAACTGAACATCCAACCCGGCTGCGAGCGCGGCCAGCGCCGCCTCACCGGCCAGATCAAGCCTGGCGTCCAGCGCCGAGAGCGCGGTCAGCCGGTACAGCGCGCCAGAGTCCAGCAGCGCAAAACCCAGATGCTCCGCCACCCGGCTCGCCACCGTGCCCTTGCCGGACGCAGTCGGTCCGTCGATGGTGATGACAGGAATCACTGGAATGGCGCTCATGGTCCTCAGGCTTTCTGAACGATGCCGGCAAAGGCCTCAAAGTAATCCGGGAAGGTCTTGGCAACGCACTTCGGGTCATTGATGCGCACCGTGGTGCCATCGCGCGCCGCACCATGCAGCGAGGCCAGCGAGAAGCACATCGCCATGCGGTGATCGTCATAGGTATCGATGGTCGCCGGGTCGAGCACGATAGGCGGCGTCACGCGCAGATAATCTGAGCCCTCTTCCACCAGCGCGCCGAGTTTGCGCAGCTCGGTCGCCATTGCCGCCAGGCGGTCGGTTTCTTTGACGCGCCAGCTGGCGATGTTGCGAAGCATGCTGGTGCCATCCGCATACAGCGCAGCCACCGCGATCGTCATCGCCGCATCAGGAATATGGTTGAAGTCGGCATCGATCGCCTTGAGCACGCCGTTCGAACTGGCCTCTATCCAGGTGTCGCCCATCGTGATCTTCGCACCCATTTGCTCGAGCGCCTCGACAAATCGCACGTCGCCCTGAATGCTGGACTTGCCAACACCCTCCACGCGTACCGGACCACCGGCAATTGCCCCTGCGGCCAGGAAGTACGAGGCCGATGATGCATCGCCTTCCACGTGAATAACCCCTGGGCTTTGGTACTGCTGCGCTGCCGGCACAGTAAATGATGCCCAGCCATCGCGCTGCACCTCGACGCCAAAGCGCTGCATCAGATTCAGCGTGATCTCGATGTAGGGCTTGGAAATCAAATCACCAACCACTTCAATCGTCAGCGGCTTGTCACGGGCAATCAGGGGTGAGGCCATCAGTAGTGCCGTCAGAAACTGGCTCGACACATTACCGCGCACCTGCATGCGCTCAGGATGCAAATGGCCGCGATGAATATGTAGCGGCGGAAAACCGGGATGACCGGTGTAATCAATGCGCGCGCCCACATCATTCAGTGCATCAACCAGATCACCGATCGGACGTTCATGCATACGCGCGACGCCGTGGATGGTGTAGTCGCCCCCCATCGCCGCCAGCGCCGCCGTGAGCGGTCGTATCGCCGTGCCCGCATTACCCATGAACAGATCGGCAGAATGCACCGGAAAAGCGCCGCCTGCGCCATTCACCGCGTAATCTTGGCTTTCGCCATGCTGCTGCCAGCGAACGCCCAGCTTCTGCAACGCCATCAGCATCACATGCGTGTCATCTGACGCCAGCAGCGATTTGATTTCTGTGCTGCCGCGCGCCAGCGCTGCGAGCAGCAGTGTGCGATTGGAAATGCTTTTCGAGCCGGGCAGGCGCACCGTGCCGCGCGCGATCGCTGCGGGCTGTAGATCGAGATGATGCGGGTAATGCTTCATTCAGTCTCCACCTTGCTCATAGGGGCGCTGCTGCTCGGCGGCTTCGATGGCTGCAATCCATGCGTGGCGCGCCTGTTGTGCGCGGCCGAACAACGCTTCCAGTGCCGCGCCATCGCTTTTATCCAGAAGATCACGCATCTGGGTTACCTGCGTCAGGTAAGCATCAAGCTCTGCCAGCAACGATGGTCTATTGGCCAGTGCAATATCTCGCCACATCTCGGGTGACGAGCCGGCGATACGCGTGAAATCACGAAAACCGCTGGCAGCATAATCGAACAAGCGCTGTGCATTCGGACGCGCAGCAATATCATCGACCAGCGCATACGCCAGCAAATGCGGCAAATGACTGACGGCGGCGAACACTGCATCATGTTCGTGTGAGGTCAACCGGTGGATCAGCGCACCGCATTGCGTCCATGCAGAGGCGACTCTCTCGACAAGCTCCGGCAGATTTTCAGGCAACGGTGTGAGAATGACCTTCTTGCCGACATACAGATCTGAGAGCGCCGCTTCCGGACCATTCTGCTCACGACCGGCAATCGGATGACCGGGCACGAATTGCTCGATTTTCTCGCCTAGCGCGGCGCGTGCGGCAGAGACCACATCGCTCTTGGTGCTGCCAGCGTCGGTGACGACCGTGCCGGGATGCAGGTGCGGCGCAATCGCGTCGAGCAACGCGCCGGTCTGCGCGACCGGCGCAGCAAGCAGAATCAGATCGGCACCACTCACCGCATCCGCCACATCGCGGGCGATACGGTCGATCAGCCC
Organism: Pseudomonadota bacterium; assembly: GCA_041182625.1. Taxonomy (GTDB): domain Bacteria; phylum Pseudomonadota; class Gammaproteobacteria; order Burkholderiales; family Burkholderiaceae_D; genus Pernthalerella. Next base: position 49,301 of record JBEGNF010000008.1, read on the forward strand.
CAAACGCTGTGCATGCTCCAGTGTCTCGGGACGACGGCCAACGCCAACGACTTCGGCCACCGCCGACTGACGCTTCAAGGCCAGCGCGAACGAACCACCGATCAGTCCGACACCAAAGACAGCGATTTTTTTGAATGACATCGGGCCGTCAGCAAGAAAAATAAAAAATGAATCAGGCCAACACGGCCTTCAGCGCGGCAAGGAAGGCCGTGTTCTCTTCGGGCAGGCCGATCGATACGCGCAGCCATTGCGGCAAGCCATAGTTACCGACCGGGCGCACAATGATGCCTTTCTTGAGCAGCGCGAGGTTCACGCGTCCGCCCGCACCCTCATCCGACCCGGCGCGGAACAATACAAAATTACCGAATGAGGGCAGGTACTCGATGCCCATCTGATCGAAGGCCGAGGTCAGCTGCTGATAGCCATCGGCATTAATCGCTGCACTTTTTGCCAGATACGCGTCATCATTCAGCGCTGCGATCGCCGCCGCTTGAGCAAGCGAATTCACATTGAAGGGCTGACGCAGACGATTCATCAGATCAGTCAAGGCAGGCTGGGCGATGCCGAAACCCAAGCGTAGCCCTGCTAATCCATACGCTTTGGAAAAACTACGCGAGACGATCAGATTGGGGAATTCCTTCACCCAACCCAGAGAGTCATAACGATGCTCGGCCGACAGGTATTCGGTATAGGCTTCGTCGAGTACTACGACCACCGACTTCGGCACCGACGCAATGAACGCGCGCACCTGGTCGCCTGCGATAAAACTGCCGGTTGGGTTATTCGGGTTGGCGACAAAGACGAGCCGTGTGTCATCCGTGATTGCCGAGCGCATCGCATCAAGATCATGGCCAAAATTTTTCGCCGGCACCACGATATGCCGTGCCCCCACCGCCTGCGTGGCGAGCGGATACACCGCAAACGAGTACTCGGCATACACCACTGACTGCCCTGCCGTGACCAGAGAACGCGCGGCGAGCTCAAGAATGTCGTTGCTGCCATTGCCCAGCGTAATCCAGTCAGTCGGTACGCCAAATTTCTTGCTGATCGTGCCCTTCAGATCAAAACCATTCGAATCCGGATACCGGGCCAGCTCGGACAGCGCTTCCATCATCGCGCGCTTCGCCGACTCCGGCAGACCGAGCGGATTTTCATTGGATGCCAGCTTAACGATACTGGCCTCATTCAGACCAAACTCGCGAGCGACTTCGGAAATCGGCTTACCTCCCTGATAGGGAGCAATCGCGCGTACGTAATCAGGACCGAAACTCATGACAATGCCATCAAATAAAAATGATCAGGAAGCGTGCGGGTAAGAACCCAGCAGCTTGAAGAAGGCAGCCTGCGCCTGTAACTCGGACAGTGCCTGCGTGACTTTGGCGTCGCTCGCATGACCCTCGAGATCGACATAGAAGTAATAGTCCCAGCGACCGGTACGCGCAGGTCGCGATTCAAAGCGCGTCATCGACACGCCATGCTTCGCCAGCGGCGCAAGCAACTCGTACACTGCGCCTGCTTTGTTCGGCACAGACAGCACCAGCGAAGTCTGATCACGCCCCGACGAACCCGGCTGCAATTTGCCAATCACAAAAAATCGCGTGCGGTTGTGCGGGTCGTCTTGTATGTGCGCATGAACAATGGACAGGTCATAGCGCTTTGCCGCCATCTCTCCCGCAATTGCCGCGACGCTCGCGTCATCGGCCGCCATTTTTGCTGCCTCGCCATTCGACGCCACTGCCTGTCGGGGAATGTCCGGGTAGTGTTCATTCAGCCATACCTGACACTGCGCAAGCGCCTGCGAGTGCGCGCAAATACGCTCAACACCTTCCATGCTACCGCTGCGCGTTATCAGACTGTGGTGCACGGGCAAAGCCACCTCGCCGCTGATGGAGAGTGTGGTCTGCAACAGTAAATCGAGTGTGCGATTGACCGTCCCTTCGGTCGAGTTCTCGACCGGCACCACGCCGAATTCTGCGGTGCCTGCCTCCACCGAACGGAACACCTCATCAATCGAGATGCATGGCAGCTCATTGACGGCCTGACCAAATTGCTTCCATACAGCCTGCTCGCTGTAGGTACCCACCGGGCCGAGGAAAGCGATCGTCGTACGATTCTCTAGCGCGCGGCAGGCCGACATCACCTCCCGAAAAATAGATTGCAGGTCGGATGACAGCAGCGGGCCCGGATTACGCTCTGCGACCCGCGACAGCACCTGCGCCTCGCGCTCTGGACGGAACACTGGCGCGTTCGTCTCAGCCTTCACATGACCCACCTGCTGGGCCACCTTGGCGCGTTCATTCAGTAGCTTGAGCAGTTGCGCATCGATCGCGTCAATCTGCTCTCGCAAGGGCTTGAGCTTGTCATCACTCATGGCGGGTTGCCTTTGTTTTTCTCATGGTTGGGCCGTCACGACAGCCGCGATAGCGCTGCCTGATCAGCCAGCTTCGCCGTCGCCCTCTTCTGCGCCATGGTCCTCCTCCGCATCGCTTTCGGCAATGCGCTGCAGGCCGGACAATTTGGTGCCATTTTCGACAGCGATCAGGGTCACGCCCTGGGTTGCACGGCCCATCTCACGGATCTCGGCCACGCGGGTGCGGATCAGCACACCGCCCGTGGTGATCATCATGATCTCATCGGCCGTATCGACCAGGGTCGCCGCCACCACCTTACCATTGCGCTCGCTGGTCTGTATCGCGATCATCCCCTTGGTGCCACGACCATGACGCGTGTACTCGGTAATCGGCGTACGCTTGCCGAAACCATTTTCAGTCGCGGTCAGCACGGACTGCTGTTCGTTCTGCGCGACCAGCATCGCGATCACCAGCTGGCCTTCTTCCAGATTCATGCCGCGCACACCGCGCGCGGTACGTCCCATCGGACGCACATCGTTTTCATCAAAACGCACGGCTTTTCCGGCATCGGAAAACAGCATTACGTCGTTACTGCCATCGGTCAGTGACGCACCAATCAGGAAATCACCATCGTCCAGATCGCAGGCGATGATGCCCGCTTTACGCGGATTGCTGAAATCCGACAGCGAGGTCTTCTTCACCACGCCATGCGCCGTCGCCATGAACACATAGCGATCTTCCGGGAACTGACTGTTTGCGCCAAACAAGGGCAGCACGACAGTGATCTTCTCACCATCCTGCAGCGGGAACATGTTGACGATGGGCTTGCCGCGCGAGGTGCGCGAGCCCTGCGGCACTTCCCAGACCTTCAGCCAATACATACGGCCACGATTAGAGAAGCACAGCATATAGTCGTGCGTGTTCGCGATGAACAGTTGCTCGATCCAGTCGTCTTCCTTGGTGGCTGCTGCCTGCTTGCCTCGTCCGCCGCGCTTCTGCGCACGGTACTCGGACACCGGCTGCGATTTCATGTAACCGGAGTGGGAGAGCGTGACCACCATGTCCTGCGGAGCGATCAGATCTTCGGTGCCGAGATCTTGCGCATTGATTTCAATCGTCGAGCGACGCTTGTCCTTGTTGCCCTCGCCGTACTCGTTGCGCGCGGCGATCAGTTCGTCGCTGATGATCGTGGTCACGCGTTCCGGGCGGGCAAGAATATCGAGCAAATCAGCAATCTGCTCCATCACTTCTTTGTATTCATTGACGATCTTGTCCTGCTCAAGTCCGGTCAGGCGCTGCAGACGCATCTGGAGGATTTCTTGCGCCTGATCGTCCGAGAGCTTGTACAGGCCATCGGTCTGCAGGCCGTAGTGGCGCGGCAGATTTTCGGGGCGGAAGGCATCGACACCGCCCGGGTTGTTGGCACCGGTGCGCGCAAGCATCTCGCGCACCAGCGAGGAATCCCAGGAACGCGCCATCAATTCGGCCTTGGCAACAGGCGGCGTCGGCGCCGCCTTGATGATCGCGATGAATTCATCAATGTTCGCCAGCGCAACCGCCAGACCTTCGAGCACATGGCCGCGCTCACGTGCCTTGCGCAGCTCGTACACCGTGCGACGAGTGACCACCTCGCGCCGGTGCGACAGGAAGCACTCGAGCATCTGCTTGAGGTTCAGCAGCTTGGGCTGGCCATCAACCAGCGCCACCATGTTCATGCCAAACGTGTCCTGTAGCTGGGTCTGCTTGTACAGATTGTTCAGTACGACCTCGGCCACCTCGCCGCGCTTGAGCTCGATCACCACGCGCATCCCGGATTTGTCCGACTCGTCACGGATGTCTGAAATACCATCGAGTTTCTTGTCGCGCACCAGCTCGGCAATGCGCTCAAGCAGGGATTTCTTGTTCACCTGGTACGGCAGCTCGTCGACAATAATCGCCGAACGGCCATCGCGGATTTCTTCAAAATGCGTGCGCGCGCGCATCACCACACGGCCACGACCAGTGCGGTAACCATCGCGCACGCCAGCCACGCCATAGATGATGCCGGCAGTCGGGAAATCCGGTGCGGGGATAATCTCGATCAGCTCATCCACGGTGCACGTCGGGCTCTTGAGCACATGCAGCGCGCCGTTGATCACTTCGGTGATGTTATGCGGCGGGATGTTAGTTGCCATGCCGACTGCAATACCTGATGAACCATTGATCAACAGGTTGGGAATGCGGGTCGGCAGTACCGAGGGTTCTTTTTCCTTGCCGTCATAGTTCGGCACGAAATCGACGGTTTCTTTGTCGATATCGGCCAGCAGCTCACTGGCAATCTTGTCGAGCCGGCACTCGGTATAACGCATCGCAGCGGCATTGTCGCCATCGATAGAACCGAAGTTGCCCTGACCATCGACCAGTGTGTAGCGCAATGAAAAATCCTGCGCCATGCGCACCAGCGTGTCATAGATCGCCTGGTCACCATGCGGGTGGTACTTGCCCATGACTTCGCCGACTACACGCGCGCACTTCACATACGGACGGTTCCAGACATTGTTTGTCTCGTGCATCGCGAACAGCACGCGCCGGTGCACAGGCTTGAGACCATCTCTCACATCAGGCAGCGCACGACCAACGATCACGCTCATCGCGTAATCGAGGTAGCTCTTGCGCATCTCCTCTTCGAGAGAAATCGGGATGGTCTCTTTGGCGAACTGATCCATTGGCAGGCTTGTAAGTAGAAAAAGGCAGAAAAAGGCGGCTGACACCGACAACAGTTCGCCTGGAACTGAGCGATTTGCCCGCAGTGAAACCCACGGAATCTCCGGCTTTCGCGATGTGCGAAGAACGGACAAGAACCGTCGGTCCGTAAACACGAAATTTTACCACGCGGACTCTGTCCGAACGAGTCCGGTAAAGCGATCAGGAAGCGCTCATGCGAGCCGCTCGGAGGCAGGTTTGATCTCTGCCAAGACCGTGCTCAGCGCGGCTGCCACACTGGTCGATATGGGCGCACACAGGCATGTCTTTGTCGATATGCGCTGACTTCGCCATTCCGCAGAAGCTCAGATCATGCAGGAGAACCCCATGCGCTTGCGTTCACCGTTCATGCTCTTGGTGCTGTCATTGGCCTTGCCCGAGGTCTTTGCCGCCAACGCCGCTGACCCCGCTGCCAGTGGCACAGCCCGGTCCGCCTATCTGAGGGACTCGCACGGCATCGTGGTGCGTGGTGGCAGCGGTGACTGCTGGCATACCCGCAGCTGGACGCCAGCTCAGGCAAGCGTCG
>JBEGNF010000009.1:0-45504 GCA_041182625.1 Pseudomonadota bacterium
CCGATAAGGATAAGCCGAGCACGTCCAAGTACGGCGAAAACCTGAGCGAAGAGTTGAAGCAGCAGATCGCTGAACAGGCCAAGCGTGAGAAGCTAGATCAGCTTGAGCAGGACATCAAAGAGAAACTGCAGCAAAACCCGCAACTGTCTGATTTGCAGAACCAGGTGAACTTCATACGCGAGCGAGATGGCTTGCGGGTGGAGATCATCGACAAGGCCAACTTCTCGATGTTTGGCAGCGGCACCGCAAACATGAGCCCACGCGCATCGGCGCTGATCAATGAAGTCGCGAAGTCGGTGGCTACCATGCCCAACAAACTATCCGTCAAAGGTCATACCGACAGCACGCCTTTCACTGCGGGCAGCGAGCGCACCAACTGGTCGCTGTCCATTGAGCGTGCAGAGGCCACTCGCCGCATGCTGGAAAAGGCTGGGATGCCATCATCACGTTTTGAGCGGGTGGAGGGCGTGGCAGATACCGCGCCTTTCAATCCGAAGGATCCCTCTGATCCCCGCAACCGCCGCATCAGCATCACGGTGCTCTACAACGATCCACCGGCCACCTCGCGCTGATCTGCAAGCCCGTTGATTGTTCAGTCTGCGGCAGGAAAATGCTTTGCCATGCCGTAGTACATCAGCGCGCCGATCAGCAGAGAGACGGCAGCGATATCCAGCGACCATGAAAAACCGGCAGCGGTCGACGGGGCGCGTGCAATCAGCGCAGCAGCCATCGGCGGGCCGACAATCTGCCCCAGTCCGAAGGCTGCCGAAAGTAATCCGATGATGGCCGAGGGCGCATGCGGATGCAGTCGCCTCCCGACTTGCATCGCAAAAAAAGTAATGGCGGTGAAGGGCAGACCAACCAGAACGGATCCGATCGAAAAGCCTGCGAGGTCAGGCATCCAGTTGCTGAGCGCAATACCCGCCGACTGCATCAGATAACAGACCATCAGTAAAAAGCGCTGGTCGATGTGCGAGGGTATGCGTGACGCGAGCAATGCACCCAGCGCGACACCGATGCCCAGCATCGGCCAGAAAAAATCCGGCCACGCAGAGCCAGGCAGCGCAGTGCGAGCAATTACCGGCAGAAAGGTCGCCGTGATGATGTAACCAAAGCCCGACAGACCATACGCGAGCGTGAGTAGCACCTTTTCGAAAAAGCTTCCTGATGCGCTCGCGCCCCTGTCTGTCGATACGGCCGACGCGATCACCGCATCCTGCGTGCCGAACGCTCGCCAGACAATGGCTGTCATGATCGTTGCCAGCAGTGCCAATGCCAGCCACCCACTGGCCGCGTGCCATCCGAGCTGGACCATCAGGCCGGCGAGCAGGCCGCTGCTGGCAATGCCGACACCCGGTCCCGCATAGACCACGCCGCCGGCCGTGGGCGCTTGCAGCCGCGACAGGTGGCCGAGACACCAACTGGATGTGAATACGAAGGCAAACGAGGTCACCAGCCCGGCTAAAAAACGCAGCCAGGGCCAGGCTGCCGGCACCTGCAGCGCCATCGCGGCCGTCAACACGCAGGTCAGTGACAAGCCTCCGCGCACCATTACCGAACTGGGTAATGCCCTCCATCCCGTACGTTTCCAGAGTGTAGGCTGAACCGCGCACAGCAGCGCGCCCAGCAGATAGCCGATGTAATTCGCACTGGCCAGCCAGCTGGCACTGTCGAGATCCAGCAAACCATCATGCAGCATCATTGGCATCAGTGGCGTAAAGGCGAAGCGGCCTATGCCCATGGCCACGGCCAGCGACAGCGTGCCGGTCAGTGCGATTGCCAGAGGACGGTGCTCGAGTGGCGTGGCGGTAGCGTCGTGATTCATCGCGGCGTGTAATTGTTCTTGGAGTACTTCGCGCAAGGTAAGAATTGTAGTCGCAAACTTGTGCTGATGGCCGGTCTGACTCGCGCAATAGGCTCGTTATCAATGCTTGCGGACTCACAAGCATTGTCAACAGGTCGTTCACTAGACTGCTCAAAATGCAGATCAGCAGAATTCGGAGGGACGAAGTGGGCGTGTTACCAGCAGCGAGTAAATCGACAAAGCGGCGCGAGCGTACACCGCCATTGCCACGCCAGCTGGTACTGCAGCATCCGCGTGGCACCAGCGAGACCGAACCTTATCCTGTACTTGAGAATCCTGTTGCCTTTCGTCAGTGGTTTGAGCGCGAGGGATATGTCGTTGTGCGTAATGCGGTTCCTGCTGCGCTGTGCGATTCAGGCATCAAGGCATTTTGCCGTGAGGTGCTGCCAGATCGCCTGAGCTTTTTCGAGCGACATGCATCGGGGCGTTACGAGCGCCATGTGCTGACCGAGACCGGCTTCATGAAATACCCGATCATGAATTTGCAAGATATGCCTGAGAAAAAATACGGCGACTTTCGCAGCAGAGCACTGGACGTGCTCACCCAGCCACGCATACAGCAGGCTGTGCAGGTTGTATGTGGTGAGCCGGGACGACTAGTCCATACCATGTATTTCGATGGGAACCAGACGACCTGGGCCCATCGCGACGGGCACTACATCGACTCTGGTCAGGCGGGCCAGATGATAGGCATCTGGGTCGCCGCCGAGGACATTCATCCCGAGGCCGGCCGCTTTTTCGTGCTTCCGCGCAGTCACCTGATGAAGGTGCCGGGAGAGTCCGGTGATCCGAACAGCGCCGAGTACAAGGCGCACATGGCGGATTTTGTTCGTCATGGTCCGCTGGATTGTCTATCGCCTGTACTCAGGCAAGGCGATATGCTGATGTGGAATTCGATGATCATCCATGGCAGCCTGCCAACCACAGATCCACGTTTTTCGCGCCGTTCATTCACCGCTCACTACGTACCGTGCTCGCATCAGTATCAGTGGAATGTGCGCTCCAGAGCATCACGTAGGAGCATCGTTGTCAATCAGGTGGAAGTCATACTGCATCGCGACGACAGCACGTGGCTGGCGCGGGCGCGTAATGCTGTACGGTCAGAGCTGCCTAGGCTCTACGGACTGGCGCAGGCGATGCGCCGCGCCGTACCGGGCATGACCTGATGAGATTCAGAACGGCGCGTTGGTAGTGCGCTTGCAGCGTCCGGTGATCAGGTTCAGCCGCTTCTCGCCGTCGAGATCAATCCACTGCTTGAACTCACCATTGGTGCGGTCAAGCGTCACGTGCTCGCCCAGCACGATCAGTCCGTAGCGCTTGAACATCGCAGGCCGGTAGATTTCCAGCACCGGTCCTTCAACTTTCAGCGCGCCTTTGCGATTTTTTGAAATGGTGAACTCACCGGTGTACCAGCCAGTTTTTTCCTCGAAATCGAACTCTGCCGGAATCGTGATCTTGTCGATATCAAAAGGCTGAGTCAGGCCCTCGTTCAGACGGCTTACCTCAACTTCGCAGACCACTTCCAGCTTGCCTTTGCTTTGGAAATTCTGCTTGGGTTCGTCACCCCAGTGCAGTATGCCGGTGGCGGTCAGGGTCCCCAGGAGCAGCGCGACGACGATCAGGCAGATCAGTATCACAGTCGTTCGAGAGCGGCTCATGTCGATTCTCCGTGACTATCAGCAGGATGTAACGAGATACGCCTGCGAACATGGTCCAGCAGGCCTTCGCAGGCATCTTCAATCAGGTCGAGCACATGCTCGAAACCATCGTGCCCGCCATAGTAGGGGTCAGGTACGACAGCAGCGTCATGATGGCGGCAGAATTCGGTCAGCCGTCGTAGTTTTTTTCGGTACTCTTCAGGACAGCGCTGCTCGGCCAGGGCTAGATTGTCCCAGTCCATCGCCAGCAGCAGATCATGACGCGAGAAATCATCGCGCATGATCTGCCTAGCTCTCAGGTCAGCAAGGTCATAGCCCCGGCGCATAGCGTGCCGCTGACTGCGATCATCCGGTGGGTCGCCGGGGTGGTAGTTATGCGTGCCCGCAGAATCGATGCGAACCTGATGTTCCATCCCATGCTGTCTGACGAGATGGCGAAATACGCCGTGTGCGGTCGGGCTGCGGCAGATATTCCCCATGCAGAGGAAGAGGACACTGAAAGAGGGCGAGGTTGTTGTCATTCTGGTTTTCATGCGCGAAACGCGCAGCGCAAAGTGTGCGGCACGACGCTCTATTGCGGATTATGATGCCATGAAATTCAAATCAGGCCCCCCGGCAGCGGCGAGCCAGAAAGTTTGCGGAGATCTATGGACAGTGCGGGCGAGCCTGCTGAAAAAAATCACTCGGTCATGGATGCCGAGGGCGGCGGGCCGGGCACCCTTTCACGGGTCAGGGCGATAATAGTCGGCTCGGTCGGCAATCTGATCGAATGGTATGACGTCTATGCGTACTCGGCATTCGCGCTGTACTTTGCACCCTCGTTTTTTCCATCAGCAGATCCGGTCGCCCAGCAACTGTCTGCAGCTGCGGTTTTTGCTGCCGCCTTTGTGATCCGTCCAGTGGGCGGGATTTTGTTTGGCTGGATCGCTGATCGCCATGGTCGGCGGCGAGCGTTGCTCTACTCAGTGCTGCTGATGTGCTTTGGTTCGCTACTGATTGCGGTCAGTCCCACCCATGCAGAGATTGGTGCCGGCGCGGCAGTCATACTGATCGTTGCGCGCTTGCTTCAAGGCCTGAGCCAGGGCGGAGAGTATGGTGCCAGTGCGACCTATCTTGCCGAGATGGCGGACCCTCGTCATCGGGGCTTTTACTCCGGTGTCTGGTATACCACGCTGATTGGCGGTCAGCTCGCAGCAGTCCTTCTGCTGCTGCTGTTGCAGAAGGTATTTCTCACACCTGAAGAACTGAAGGCTTGGGGCTGGCGCATACCCTTTGCGATTGGCGCGCTGCTGTCCTTGTATGCGCTGCTAATGCGGCGCGATATGCACGAGACGGATCATTTCAATGAAGCGGTCAACATGGCGCCTTCTTCCGGGTCTCTGAGAGCCTTGTTCGGACACTGGCGCGAGTTGCTACTAGTGATCGGCATCACGATCGGTGGCACTAGCGCTTTCTACACCTACACAACCTACATGCAGAAATTCCTCAAGCTGTCGGTAGGCCTGGACGAGACGCAGGTCACCACGGTGGTTGTCGGTTACCTTATTGTCGCGTTGCTGCTGCAACCCGTGTATGGCGCATTGTCTGATCGCGTCGGACGCAAGCCGCTGCTGATCTGGTTCGGCGTGATGGGCGTGCTCTGCACGGTGCCATTGCTGACAGCGCTGTCGCAAACAAAGAGCCCATGGGTAGCTTTTTTTCTGGTGAGCGGTGCCTGGCTGATCATTTCTGGTTATACCGCGATCACTGGCATCATCAAAGCTGAACTGTTTCCGACCTCAGTGCGCGCACTGGGCGTAGGCCTGCCCTACGCACTGACGGTGTCTATCTTTGGTGGTTCGGTGGATACCGTCGCGCTGGCCTTCAAGCAGGCCGGGCATGAGAGTTGGTTTTATTGGTATGCAACCGCTTGTATCGCGCTCTCGTTGCTGGTCTATCTTGGTATGAGGGATACGCAGCAATATTCGCAGATGGAACGGCATGTGTAGTGCCACGGTTGATCGCTCCAATCCATTACCCACCGCAGGACTCATTTGCAAAAGACGGAGACTTTCGTTGGACATGGCTGGCACTAAAAGCCGGTGACCTGTCGCGAGACTCACATGGTGCAGGTACCGTGCAAAACCTCCGCCGCTACCAGCACAAACGGCTTACGCTCGCCCTTGTCTTGCATCCGCACTTCGAAGAACTGGCTCTGGATTCTGCCGCCCTTGCGTACGGACAGGACTTTGTACGATGCCTGGGCCGATCCCGTATCGATGACAGTGATCTTCCAGCCAGCGTTATTGACGAAGCGACCCATCATCTGCCCGGTGTCGCGCTGGACGATGAATTCTGCGCCGGCGACGGTTTCATAGTAATTCTTGCCGCCGGCCAAAGCCTCCAGCGTACCGCTGGCACTCACTTCGGACGCGCCACTGATCGTGCAGGTCAGGTCAGTGCCGGCGCGGGCTGGTGTCAGAAGGAATATCGTCACGAGCATCAGCGTGTAACGGACTGGGGTAATGAAAGCATCGAAAGTTTTTCTCATGAGAGTACTTTGATTAACAGCGATAGATAAGGGTACGGTGGTCGCGTCGTGATTGCAGCGGCACTACAATTTGCCCAGCCCAATCTCGTTCGACAGCACATTGATAGCATTCAGACGGTCGGGGAAACTGCTCACGTAGGCTCGTAGCGCGTTTCGTATGTGGTTTTCGAATTCTAGTGCCCGGTAATAGCGGATCACGCGGTCCTTGTCCAGAAAATCATAGGCCGTCACCTTGTACTTTGCCCAGCCGGGCCAGTCGCGGAACAGCTCTTTGACTTCTGGATCGCTGCTATGCAGCCGGCATTCAAAGCCGCTTTCTCCGAACTCGGCGAAATAAGGGCTCTGCGTCGGGTCGGGACCCATGAAAGCACGCAGCTTTTCCGGGTCGCTCCAAAGCAGATTGCGCAAACAGAAATCGAGTGCTTGATCGGATTCCGGGTCAAGGAAATGGAAGGGTAGCATGTCTGGCTTGTACAGAAAGTGCATCGCAGGCTCCGGACGGTTGGACGAAGTCCGCAGCATGGAGTCAAAAGCCGGATACAGACCCGGCGCGCGCGGCCCTTCCGATCGGCTATGATGAAATCGGTCAGACCGACTGTGAAGTGCGCGCGCGCAGCATGAGTGCGCAGCTTTGATGATCAGCGTTACGCAGGCAATTACGTTGTCAGTTCGCTGCAAGGCGAACAAGGTTTAAGCAGGATCAAAAATGCTGCACCACGAAATAGTACACGCGGGGAGCGTAGGTCATCGGCTGCATCAGCTAGCGAGCAGATTCCGTAGCCAGGCGCCGATATCGTCAATCTCTTCTTCGCACACCGAGTGCGGCATCATGTACTCGCGCCATTCGATTGGGTGGCCAAGCTCTTGCAACAGATCGCGCGATGCTTCCGCCCGACTGATCTGCACCACGGGATCACCTCGACCATGTGCCATGAAGATCGGTGTGTGCAGGTTGGCCTCACTGCGCTCATCCTTGATCATGGTAGAAAGAGGTAGATAGCCGGACAAGCAGATCAATCCTGCGAGTTTCTCCGGATAGCGCAGACCGGTCTGTAGCGTCATGGCACAGCCTTGCGAGAAACCGGCCAGAATAATCCTTGACGTGGGTATACCGCGCGCATTCTCATGAGCGATCAATTGCTCGATCTGTTTTTGTGATTTGCGCAGACCCGCCTCGTCTTCACGTCGAACCAGATCCATGCCAAGGATGTCATACCACGCGCGCATCACATAACCATTGTTGATCGTGACGGGCATGGTCTCAGCGTGAGGAAAGACGAAGCGTATCGCCGGACAGCCGGACAGATCGAGCTCGCGCACGATGGGTACGAAATCATTGCCATCGGCGCCAAGCCCATGCATCCAGATAACGGCAGCGGACGGAGATTCACCGGTGAGGATCTGTACGGTCTCGAGCATGAGGGACTCTTTTTTGTAGGTGCTACGGCGGTTATTTTTGACGAATGGCAGATTTCGGACGAAACGCCTTGCACACCGTTTCATGCGTCTCGATGTACGGGCCACCGATCAGATCGATGCAATAGGGAACGGCCGCAAAAATACCGCTGATGAGCTGATGGCCGGATTCATCCCTGAGGCCTTCCAGCGTTTCGCGTATCGACTTTGGTTGGCCCGGTAGATTCATGATCAGTGCGGCATGCTCGGCTGTTTCACGGATGACTGCCACCTGACGCGAGAGAATGGCCGTTGGCACAAAGCGAAGACTGATCTGTCGCATCTGCTCGCCAAAACCCGGCATCACTTTAGTGCCTACCGCCAGCGTGGCCTCGGGCGTGACATCGCGTCGCGCGGGGCCAGTGCCGCCGGTGGTCAGCACCAGATCGCAACCGACGTCATCCACCAGCTCGATCAGGGTCTTCTCGATCTGCGGCTGCTCATCGGGTATCAATCGCGTCTGCATTTGCCAAGGGCTGGCAAGCGCCTGCGTGAACCAGTCTCGCAGTGCAGGCACACCCTGGTCCTCGTAGACGCCGCTGGAGGCGCGGTCTGAGATCGATACCAGACCGATGATCAGTTCGTCAGGATTCGTCCTCATTTTTTTCATGGTTTTCATCGGGAACAGTGTCGGATGCGGTGACTCGCAGTGACTTCAGCATCTGGAAAATCTCGCGGTAGGCCTTCGGTGGCTTAGCCTCTGCCTGCTCTTTGCGTGCGTTACGTATAAGTGTTCGCAGATGCTGGATATCCAGTTCGGGATGCTGTGAGCGCAATTCGGTCAGGGCCTCATCGTCTGCCAGCAGACGATCTCGCTGCCGTTCTATCGCATGCAGTGCCGCCGCTTCGGCCCTGGATGTGCCGCGCCAGCTGTCCACAACTTTTTGTATAGCGGCGACCTCGGCATCGTCGAGCGTGCGCATTTTCTTGCCGACATACTGCAACTGCCGCCGACGGCCTTCATGGCTGCTGATTTGCTGACATTCGAGGATAGCCTCCAGAACATCCTCGGGCATGGGTACTTTGCGCACGCGGTCGCGTGGCGCATCCACGAGTAACTGTCCCAGTTTCTGCAGGGCAGTCATCTCGCGCTTCAGCTGAGACTTGGAGGGGCGGTCGTACTGCTGCTCGAATTCGCTGGACTGGAACCCGACCGAGCCGCGGTTGGCGTTAGGCATATTGAGCGGCCTATGTCATTCGTAAACGGCTGCTATGATACCTGCTTTGACTACCTACCCGTAAAACCCGCCATGGACAAAGCCATTTTTACTTACAGTCAGGATCAGCTGAAACAGATCGCCAGCGATGTACTCCGCTTCGCCAGAGACAAGGGCGCCTCGGATGCCGTGGTCGAGATCAGCGAGGGTCAGGGGCTGTCGGTCACGGTCCGCAAAGGGAAGGTCGAGACCATCGAGCAGAACAAAGACAAGGGCATCGGCGTCACGGTATTCCTGGGTAAGGGGAACGCCATTCGGCGCGGTAATGCCAGTACGTCGGATTTCTCGTCGAAGGCACTCAAGGACACGGTGGACGCTGCGTACAATATTGCGCGCTTCACCGCTGAAGATCCTGCGGCAGGTCTGCCCGATGAGGAAGTGCTGGAGAGAGCGCCCCGCGATCTTGAATTGTTTCACCCTTGGCTATTGTCGGCAGAAGAGGCGGTCGAGCTTGCGATACGCGGCGAATCGGCCGCATTCGCAGTCGACAAGCGCATCACCAATAGCGACGGCGCGAATACTTATGCTCAGCAGTCGCATTTTGTGCTGGCGAATTCACGCGGTTTTATTGGCGGTTACCCCTACTCACGTCATTCGCTGTCGGTGTCGCCTATCGCAGGACGCGGCAACAATATGCAGCGCGACGGCTGGTATTCCTCCGAACGTCATCCCAAAAAATTAGCTGATCCCGAGGCGATTGGTCGGTACGCAGCCGAGCGTGCGCTGTCACGTCTTCATGCTCGCAAGCTCGATACTCGCAAATGTCCTGTGCTGTTCGAGGCGCCACTTGCTGCCGGGCTGCTAGGGTCATTTGTGCAGGCGGTTTCCGGTGGAGCGCTCTACCGCAAATCGACTTTCCTGACAGACTCGCTCGGTACGGAAGTCTTCGGATCAGACATCCATATTGTGGAGGACCCGCATCAGCCCGGCGGTGTCGGTTCTGCGCCCTTCGATGAGGAAGGCGTGCGCACGCAGCGTCGCGAGGTGGTGCGTCATGGGGTATTGCAGGGATATTTCCTGTCGACGTATTCGGCCCGCAAGCTCGGCATGCAGACGACTGGCAATGCGGGTGGCTCGCACAATCTCATGATGACCTCGACGCGTACCCAGCCCTCGGACGATTTTCGCGGGCTGCTGAAGAAGATGGGCTCAGGGCTTCTCGTCACTGAATTGATGGGGCAGGGCGTCAATTACGTGACTGGCGATTACTCGCGCGGGGCTTCCGGATATTGGGTAGAGAATGGCGTGATTCAATATCCGGTCGAAGAAATCACTATCGCCGGCAATTTGCGCGATATGTTCAAGAACATTGCTGCAATAGGCAATGATCTCTTGATACGGGGTACCAAGCAGACAGGATCCATATTGATCGCTAACATGACTGTCGCAGGTTCCTGATCAAGCAAATCGTCATCGGTACTCCAGCGACCGCCCGGGAATCCGAAAGGATCCTGGGCTTTGTTTTTGGCTAAATTGATCGTGCGCAGTTATCTTGATTGGCCATGCAGAGTTCTGGTTCCCCTAGTCAAGTCCCTCTAATCCCTAAAATCTCTGTGCCGAAGAGTCTCGCGATTGTGAATGACGCGCGACTGCAACATCTATTTCCCGAGACAAATCATTACGGTTTCTTTAGGAAATTTTGCTTTATAAGCCAGAAATGTTTCAGTTAGTGCGCGCAAACAACATTGCGCAAGCATCTCTCCGTGAGCTATTGCTGACGCCGAAAGCCACCTCCTAGAATTAGCAAGTTTTTAAGAACGGTGGTACAGGCCTGCGCGGACTCCCTCAGAGTGGATTCGCGCTTCAACATCACAATCACAAGGGGGACTTCATTATGCAACGTCGAGAATTCATCAAGAATGCTGCCGCCGGTGTCGCCGCCGGCGCCATTGCAGCACCAGCGATAGCGCAATCCAATCCAACAATTAACTGGCGACTGGCATCAAGCTTTCCGAAATCACTTGATACCATTTTTGGTGCTGCAGAAATTCTTGCCAAACGTGTGTCGCAGCTCACTCAGGGCAAATTCAATATTCGTGCTTTCCCCGGCGGTGAGATTGTTCCTGCACTTCAGGTACTTGATGCCGTGCAGGCGGGCACGGTAGAGATCGGTCATTCGGCGTCTTACTATTACTTTGGCAAAGATCCGACCTTTGCATTTGATACGGCCATTCCCTTTGGGCTTACCTCGCGTCAGCAAACGGCATGGATGGAGCAAGGCGGCGGCAAGCAGCTATTGCGTGATTTTTTCCGTGAATATGGTGTGATCAATCTGCTGGGTGGCAATACGGGTTGTCAGATGGGCGGTTGGTTTCGCCGTGAGGTGAACACACCCAAGGATTTGTCGGGACTAAAGATGCGTGTCGGGGGTTTCGCCGGTCGTGTGATGCAGAGACTGGGTGTGGTTCCTCAGCAGATTGCCGGCGGCGATATCTATCCCGCGCTGGAAAAAGGTACGATCGATGCCGCCGAGTGGATAGGGCCGTATGATGATGAAAAGCTGGGCTTCAATCGCGTCGCCCCCAATTACTATTCACCGGGCTGGTGGGAGGCCGGCGCGCAATTATCCTTCTACGTTAGCGCGAAGGACTGGGACAAGCTTCCCAAGGATTACCAGGCTGCGCTGGAGGTAGCTTCGTATGAAGCACACGTGACGATGCAAGCGATGTATGACGCACGCAATCCTACTGCGCTGGCACGCTTGCTGAAAGAGGGCGTCAAGCTGCGGTACTTCTCCAAGACTATTTTGGATGCCTGCTACAAAGCAGCGCACGAAGTATTTGACGAAGAATCGCAGAAGAATCCGCATTTCAAGAAGATTTTCGAGCCATGGCAGCGTTTCCAGCGCGACCAGAATCAATGGTCAATGGTCGCAGAAAATCAGATACAGAGTTACCTGATCAGTAGGAGCAGGTAAGACGCGTCACAGACTGCAGGATTCTTCTCAGTCATTACATCAACCGCTGCTTTGGCAGCGGTTTTTTATTGGTCGCGTTGGTGCTGAAGCATAAAAAAAGCCAGACCGAGATCTGGCTTTTGGGTAGATGGCATGCGGTTTATTTTTTGTCCGGGTCGCCCATGTCAAGCTTCAGCTCCGAGCTTCCCTCTTTGTCGCCGTCAAGATTGAAATCAACCTTTACTTCGTTACCGGCATCCGAGTCACCAGAAGGCATCTGAATGTTCAGCTCAATCTGCTCTTTCATGTCGGTTTTGTTACCGACCGAGATGATCGAGGGGAAAGCGATGATCATCGCAACCATGAGCAGCTGCAGGCCGACGAAGGGTACTGCTCCCCAGTAGATCTCGCTGGTCTTCACTTCTTTCGGCGCAACCGAGCGCAGGAAGAACAGCGCGAAACCGAATGGAGGGTGCATGAATGACGTCTGCATGTTTACCGACAGCAGTACACCGAACCAGATCAGGTCGATACCCATCTTGTCGGCCACCGGACCCACCAGTGGCACTAGTATGAATGCCAGCTCGAAGAAATCGAGGAAGAAAGCCAGGCCAAAGAACAGCAGGTTCACCACGATCAGGAAGCCCGCGGTACCGCCTGGCAGCGATGTCAGCAGATGCTCAACCCACAGATCGCCATTAATACCCCGGAACACCAGCGAGAACACGCTGGAGCCGATCAGTATGAACAGCACGAAGCAGGCGAGGCGCGAGGTCGAATTCATCGCTTGCTTCAGCAGGTCGCCACTCAGACGGCGGTTGGCGAACGCGAGGACCATCGCACCTAGTGCGCCCATACCACCGCCCTCGGTAGGCGTGGCAATGCCCACGAAGATCGTGCCCAGTACAAGGAAGATCAGCGCCAGCGGTGGCACCAGTACCAGCACAACTTTTTCTGCCATCATCGACAGCAGACCGAGCTTCAGCCTCTTGTTGGCTAGAGCAATGCTATACGTGAGCACTACACCGACCACACCAGCATAGACCGCGATTTCGTCAGCCGCGAGCTTGGTGGTCGCTGCCAAGTGGAGTTTGCCGAAAGCCCACGCAACGCCGATGCCAAGACCGAGCAGCACAATCAGAGAGGGTATGCCGCTGGAACCGTTTGCCTCGCGTAGATTCCTGGCTTCAGGGGGTAACGCTGGCAGCGCGTTTGGCCTGATCATCGACATCACCATGATGTAGGCGGTATACATCGCGGTCAGTGTGAGGCCCGGCAAGAACGCGGCCTGGTACATGTCCCCAACCGAGCGCCCCAGCTGGTCGGCCATCACAATCAGCACCAGCGAGGGCGGGATGATCTGCGCGAGCGTGCCAGAGGCGGCGATCACGCCAGAAGCAATCTTGCGGTCATAGCCATAACGCAGCATGACAGGCAGCGAGATCAATCCCATCGAGATCACTGACGCGGCGACCACACCGGTCGTTGCCGCCAGTAGCGCACCGACAAAAATCACGGCATAGGCGATACCGCCGCGCATCGGGCCGAACAGCTGCCCTATCGTATCGAGCAAATCCTCCGCCATGCCAGAGCGTTCGAGGATCAGGCCCATGAAGGTAAAGAAGGGAATGGCCAGCAGCGTGTCATTGGCCATGATGCCGAACAGGCGGTTTGGCAGCGCCTGGAGAAGCTCCGGCTTCAGAAGGCCGACCTCGATGCCGATGAGGCCGAACAGTAGCCCATTGGCCGCCAGCGAAAATGCCACCGGGAAGCCGGACAGCAGGAAAACAATCAGGGTGACGAACATGACAGGGGCCATGTTCGCAATCAGGAATTCAATCATTTGGGCGCCTCAGTCCGTTCAGTTGATCTGCTTCGCGGCTTTGATCGCCGCGATCTCTTCCGCAGGCGAGGGCGCCTGTTTTTCAAATTCGCTGGCATCGACCAGTCCTTGCAAGTAGCCGATGCGCTTGATCAGTTCGGATATGCCTTGCAGTGTCAGCAGCAGAAAGCCGATCGGTATCAGCACCTTCGCGGGCCACAGAATCAAGCCGCCGGCGTTGCTGGATACCTCTTGATTACGTACCGACTCCATCGCGAAGGGCACTGCGAAGTACAGTATCAACAACGTGGCAGGCAGCAGGAAGAAAATGAAACCAAACACATCAACCCAGACCTGAGTGCGCTTGGAGAACCGGCCGACGATGACATCGATGCGCACGTGTTCATTGCGCTTGAGTGTGTAGGCCGAGGCCAGCAGAAAGATAGCACCGAATAGGTACCACTGGATTTCCAGCCATGCATTGGAGCTGGTATTGATTGCATAACGAACGAGTGCATTGCCGCTGCAGATCAGCACAGCCGCCAGCAATGCCCAGCTAATGGCAGTGCCGATCTTTTCGTTCATCGAATCGATGAACCGGGAGAAGGACAATAAGGATGACATGGTCGGTTTTCTTTCGCGAAAATTGTTGACGCCGGGGAGGCATCCGATTGCAGAAAACCGCTGGCAGAATGCGCGGGTGCTCGGTAGCGGGTATTGGGTACACCATACTCGATACACAGGCACGGCCAGTGTTCGTCTTGCCTCTCGCGCAGGCCCCTCGCGGGCGATGCGCGCAGAAATGATCAACGTCTCCCCAGTTCTTTTTTCTGCCGGATTTCGCCACCGCCGGCACTCCACCCTGGCAGGCCCCGGGTGGAATGGTGGCAAGCGTGACGACAATGTAGCCGCTGCTGCGATTGCTTTGTTATGTTGCTCTGCAACAGCAGTACAACGGCTTTACCGATCTCTTTTTTTTGCTACTGAGTAGACGTTTTATCACAACATTGCCCGAATAAAAATGCACCCGAGCCTCCGCCGCGGCAGCGGTGTGTGTTTTTGTCAGGTTGCGTTCAGGCAGAGGTCAATTCAGCCGCAAACGTGCGCTTTTTATCGCCGCTCTGACCTGGTTTGGCGCCGTGCCGCCAAGATGATTTCGGGCAGCGACCGAGCCCTCGAGTGTCAGCACCGAGTAAACATCCTCATCGATCAGAGGCGAGAATTCCCGCAGTGCAGCGATGGAAAGTTCGCTCAGATCGCAGGATTTTTGTTCGCAGGTTCGAACGGCCAGGGCGACTGCTTCGTGAGCGTCGCGGAATGGCAAGCCTTTCTTCACCAGATAATCTGCGAGATCAGTTGCCGTTGCATAGCCTTGCAGGGAGGCCGCGCGCATGGGCTCGGCTTTCACGCTGATGCCGCCCGCCATATCGGCGAAGATACGCAGCGTATCGATCAGGGTGTCGACGGTATCGAACAACGGTTCTTTGTCTTCCTGGTTGTCTTTATTGTAGGCAAGTGGCTGGCCTTTCATCAGGGTCAGCAGCGCCATCAGATGGCCATTCACGCGCCCGGTCTTGCCACGCGCAAGCTCTGGCACGTCGGGATTTTTTTTCTGCGGCATGATCGATGAACCCGTGCAAAACCGATCGGCAATGTCGATGAAGCCAACACGAGGGCTCATCCAGATCACCAGTTCTTCCGACAATCGCGAGACATGTGTCATGACCAGTGCGCTTGCGGCACAAAATTCGATCGCAAAATCACGATCCGAGACTGCGTCCAGTGAGTTCAGGCATACCTCATCGAAGCCCAGTGTCTTTGCGACGCGTTCGCGGTCAATCGGAAAAGTGGTGCCCGCCAGCGCGGCAGAGCCTAGCGGCAGACGATTGACGCGCTTGCGGCAGTCCAGCATACGCTCAGTATCGCGATTGAACATCTCCACATAGGCAAGCATGTGATGACCAAAGGTCACTGGTTGCGCGACCTGCATGTGAGTGAACCCCGGCAGTATGGTGTCTGCCTGCTTCTCTGCGAGATCGAGCAGTGCCAGTTGCAGCTGCTTAAGCAAGCCGACGATGTCGTCGATCGCCGAGCGCAGGTACAGGCGGATGTCGGTCGCGACCTGATCATTGCGCGAGCGGCCCGTATGAAGCCGCTTGCCGGCATCACCCACCAGTTCAGTCAGACGCTTCTCGATATTCAGGTGTACATCTTCCAGATCGAGTAGCCACTCGAATTTACCGGCGGCGATCTCGGATTGAATCTGCGCCATGCCACGCTGGATATCGGCATAGTCTTGCGCGCTGATGATTTTCTGGTGCGCCAGCATCTCGGCATGGGCGAGTGAGCCTAGGATATCGACCTCAGCAAGGCGGTAATCAAAGAACACTGAGGCGGTATAGCGCTTCACGAGGTCGGAAACAGGCTCGGAGAAGCGCGCCGACCAGGCTTCATCCTTTTTGGAAAATTGATCTGACATGGTGATCGAATAGACGGTGATTGGCCACGATTATAGAGGAAGGAGATGGTTATCTTGCTGGTGCCGACCAGAGCATGGCATCGCAGCAGGCACAGACCCGTTGGATCGCCGCTTTCGTTCGGAGGACGTTTTCAGCTGAGGAGCCCTCACACCGTCATTCGAACGGACGCTGGGATCCAAAGACCAAGAAAATCTTTGGTCCCGGTTTCTCGACCAAGAACGCTCTCGATCAGCCGGTATTTCGGAGTCCTGCTGCAATACCATTGATCGACAGATGGATGCCACGATGTACGCGAATATCGGTCTCGCGTCCTTGCTCTTTCCAGCTGCGATGGCGCTTGATCAGTTCGACCTGCAAGTGATTTAACGGGTCTAGGTAGGCAAAACGGTTTTTAATGGAACGTGCCAGCGTCGGGTTGTTGGCCAGCCGCTCTTTCGAGCCTGTGATCATCGACAAGCATTCAGTAGTTAACTCCAGCTCAGCGGTGATGCGCTTGAAAATCGCATTGCGCAACTTCTTGTCAGCCACCAAGCCGGAATACCGCGACGCTACGGCAAGGTCGGTCTTGGATAGCACCATATCCATGTTGGATAACAGCGTAGAAAAAAACGGCCACTCGCGGAACATCGTTTTCAAGGTCGCTAGTTTTTTGGCTCTTGCGGCGCTGCTGTCATCGGACAGCCAGGCCTCTACTGCACTGCCAAAGCCGTACCAGCCTGGCAGCAGCAGACGGCATTGTCCCCACGAGAAGCCCCAGGGGATGGCGCGCAGGTCTTCGATGCGACGCGTCGACTTGCGCGATGCAGGGCGCGAGCCGATGTTCAGTTCGGCGATCTCGGAGATGGGTGTGGCCGAGAAAAAATAATCCGTGAAACCGGGTGTTTCATAGACCAGATCGCGATACGCGCGATAGGCGTGACTTGACAGCGAATCCATCACTTGCTCGAACCCGTGGCGCTGCTGTGCCAGCTTGCCGTCCGTTTGCAGCGGCGTCAGGCTAGCCTCGATCACGGCAGCAACGACCAGTTCAAGGTTGCGACGACCGATTTCAGGGTTGGAGAATTTGGAGGCGATGATTTCTCCCTGTTCGGTCAGTCGGAACTGGCCGTTCACCGTGCCCGCGGGTTGCGCCAGAATCGCTTCGTGACTCGGTCCGCCGCCCCGGCCCACCGTACCGCCTCGGCCGTGGAACAGTCTGAGCTTCACGCCATGATGCTCAAACACTTTGACCAGTGCCACCTCGGCTTTGTACAGCTCCCAGTTCGAGGTCAGGAAACCGCCGTCCTTGTTCGAATCAGAGTAGCCGAGCATGACTTCCTGCAGTTCTCTTTGCTGCCGCACCAGCGCACGCACAGATGGCATACCCAGCCAACTATCCATGATAGAAGGTGCATTTCGCAAGTCGGGGATCGTCTCGAACAGCGGAATCACCATCAGCTCAGCTTGGGATGGCTCGCCGTGCCCAGATATACGCATGAGGCCGGTTTCTTTTTGCAGTAGCAGAACTTCCAGCAGGTCGGATACGGTTTCTGTGTGAGAGATAATGTAGTTGCGAATCGCACGCGCACCGAATTGTTCACGCACAAGACGCGCCATCTTGAGAACGGCAAGTTCGGACACTGTCTCGTCAGAGTAAGTCAGGTAGGGCGAGCGCAGCAGACGCGGCTGCGACAGCTCGGATAACAAAAGCGCAATCTTGTCTTCTTCGGGTAATGCGGAGTAATCAGCGCACACGCCAGCTTCGCGGCACAGCTCTGTCAGCACGCGATCGTGGACATCGGAACTTTGCCGCATGTCGAGCGTCGCCAGATGAAAACCGAAAATATCTGCAGCGCGGCGTAGCGTGTTGAGGCGTGGCCGTATCAGTGCCAGCCCATGATTTGCTCGCAGCGAATCGCTGATCACATCCAGATCAGCGGTGAATTCGCTGATGTGATTGTAAGGAGTCAGCGCAGAGACTTCCTGTCGCAGGATGTTGGTCACGCCCAGTTTACGTGCGGTAGCGGCCAGACGGGCATACACGGTGATCAGCGCACGCCGATACGGCTCGTCGGTACGATGCGGTGAGCTGTCCGGCGAGGCATCCGCCATGGCCTCGAGCTCCGGGCTGACCGATACCAGCAGCGTGGAAATCGAGAGCTCAGCACCCAGCGCATGTACCTCGTCGAGATAAAAATCCAGAATCGTTGTCGACTGGCGCGACATCGCGCGCGACATGGTCGAGGCATTCACGTTCGGATTACCATCGCGATCGCCGCCGATCCAGCTGCCCATCTGAATGAAAGGTGGCATCGACAGGTGTTTGGAGTGAGGATATTGCTGCGTAAACTCGTGCTCGATGTCTTCCATCAGACCCGGCAGTTCGCGCAGAAAAGTGATTCGGTAGAACGACAATGCATTTTCAATCTCGTCGTCCACAGTAAGCTTCGAGTAACGAAGCATGCGCGTCTGCCACAACTTGGTAACTTCCGCGTGGAGCAACTGCGTATTGCGATTCCGCTCTGAGGCAGTCAGGGGCAGGTCGCGAGCCGCGAGCAGCCGAGCGATCTCACGTCCGGCATCGAGAATACTTTTCCTTTGAACTTCGGTCGGATGCGCAGTGAGCACAGGCGAGATCAGTGCATCGGTGAAGAACGATTGGACGGCTTTGCCAGTGACGCCCGCTGCGTCAAGTTTGGATAACGTGGCTGCAACGCTGCCCGGTTGTGGCGCTGAACCAGCCATCAGGTGAGCTCGGCGGCGGCGGTTGTGATGCTGGTCTTCCGCGATATTGGCGAGATGAGAAAAATAGGAAAAAGCTCTCACCACCGAATTGGTCTGGTCTCGGGTCAGTTTCTTCAGCAGCTTGTCAAGGTCCGCGCCGGCGGCCGCATCGGATTCGCGGCGAAATCGAACGGCGGTTTGTCGAATGGTTTCAACGATCTCGAACACCGCTTCGCCTTCCTGATGACGCACAACGTCGCCGAGCAAGCGGCCCAGCAGGCGAATGTCTTCTCTCAGGGGCGCGTCTTTGTCCTGGGTTTTTCTCGGGGATGGAGCGGCTGGTTTCTTTTTGATGGCCATGGTGGTGGTGTGCTTTCAGCGTCGAGTGGGACGACCCAGATGTTGGTCAGGTCGTGCAGAGGTCGCGTGATAGAATCCAACGAACATTTTTTAGCAATGACGAGCAGATCGAACGCTGTGCTAGCCATGCGCAGCTAACCCGAAACACAGAGCAGAGAGGCCGAGTTGAACTCATCATTTTCCGGAAAGCTGGTCATTGCGTCTCGTGAGAGCCGTCTGGCCATGTGGCAGGCTGAAACGGTCCGGGCGCTCTTACTCCAATTATATCCCCACAGCACAGTGGAAATTCTCGGCATGACGACCCGCGGCGATCAGATTCTGGATCGCACCCTGTCCAAAGTGGGCGGCAAGGGCCTGTTCGTCAAAGAACTGGAAGTCGCGATGCAAGAGGGCGCGGCCGACTTGGCGGTGCACTCGCTCAAGGATGTGCCGATGGAGCTGCCCGAAGGTTTCGAGCTGGCTGCTGTGCTCGAGCGCGAGGACCCTCGTGATGCCTTCGTGTCCAACCAATACCAGAGCCTTGCCGATCTGCCTGCTGGCGCTGTTGTTGGCACCAGCAGCCTTCGGCGCCAGGCCCTGATCGCCGCGCGCTTTCCGCAACTGCTGATCCAGCCGTTGCGCGGTAATCTCGATACGCGTCTGGCCAAACTCGATCGTGGCGAATACGATGCCATCATTCTTGCTGCTGCGGGCCTGAAGCGGCTGGGCATGGCCGAACGCATTCGCAGTTTCATCGAGCCCGATGACAGCCTTCCCGCGCCAGGTCAGGGTGCAATGGCAATCGAAATACCTTCCGGGCGAAGTGATCTGCAGGATTTGCTGGCACCGCTGAACCACACAGATACCGAGCTTGCAGTGCGTGCCGAGCGCACGCTCTCGCGCAATTTTGGCGGCAGCTGCCAGATACCGCTGGCGGCCTTCGCCACTGTGAACAACGATGTCATGCGCTTGCGTGCGATGGTAGCCACCCCCGACGGCAAGCGAATCGCCCGTGCCGAGGTCAACGGGTCCGCGGTCTCACCCGAGGCGCTGGGCCAAGAAATTGCCCGCGTGCTGGAGGCGCAGGATGCGCAATCGATTCTTGCTGCTTGCAAGACTGAGTAAGGCGTGAAACAGGCGTGAAAAAGACGCCCGTGGTCATCACCCGCCCGCTGGCTCAGGCCGAGCCACTCGCTGCGCGGCTGTCCGCACAATCCATTGATGCTCGTGTTTTCCCGCTGCTCGATATACAGCCACTGCCAGACGCGGGTGCGCTGAGAGCCACGCTTGACCGTCTCACTGACTTCGCCATGGTGGCCTTCGTCAGCCCGAATGCGATTGACGCTACCTTCGCGCATCTGATCGCATGGCCAGCCGGCGTGATCGCCGCGGTGGTCGGCGATGGCAGCCGGCAGGCGCTGGCGCGGCACGGCTTGACAGATGCAACCGCCCGGGTCGTCAGTCCGGCCGACACCCGCCGCACCGACTCCGAAACACTCGTGGAGGTATTGGACTTGCCCGCACTCCGCGGCAAAAAGGTGCTCATCGTACGTGCAGAGACTGGGCGCGAGCTGCTCGCCGACCGTTTGCGGGAAGCTGGCGTGATAGTGGAGCAGATCGCGGCTTACCGACGTGGCTCACCCGCGCTGGACAATGCACGCCGGCAGCAGCTCCAAGACCTGATCGCCGAGGGCTGCGACTGGGTCATTACCAGCTCGGAGGCGCTGCGTTATCTGAAATCTGCCGCACTCGAGGTCTGCGGAGACATGGGTTGGGCGCGTCTGCGTGAGGCTTGCCTGATTGTTCCGCACGAGCGTATCGCTGAAACTGCTCGCGAGCTTGAATTTGCGGTCGTGATCCAGACGGTTTCTGGCGACGAAGCCTTGATTGGCGCGATACAATCGCGACCATGAGCGAACCGTCCACTCCCACTTCGTCAGTTTCGCCGCCGGAGCCGGTGGCGACAAGCGCAGCCCAGACAAGCGCTGCTCATGCTGCCGCGCCCCTTGCGGACGCGCCCGCAGCGCCCGCACATCCTGAGGCACCGACGGCCGCCTCTGCCGCACCCGCCACAGAAGGCGACCCAAACACGCCCTCAGCGCCGGCCCCCGGCCGCTGGCATGAATGGCGGCCGCGCATGCCTGCATCACTTGAAAGCCGTGATTCGCGGCAGCGGCTGGCCATCGGCCTGCTGGTCTTTCTGCTGGCCCTGCAGTGGTGGACTTCTCGCACCGATATCAGCGACTTGCGCCGCGAACTTGCACAGCGGCTGCAGTCCGGCGAAAACCTGAATACCCAGACCAAGCTGATCGCCAATCGCGTCGATGATGAGGTCAAGGCGCTCCAGGGCAAGGTGGCGGTACTGGAAGCCAAGCAGGTCGAGTCGCAAGGCCAGCAGCTGGCGCTGGAGCAGCTGTACCAGGACCTGGCAAAAAATCGCGATGATTGGGCGCTGGCGGAGGTTGAACAAGTACTGTCAACGGCTAGCCAGCAATTGCAACTGGCCGGTAACGTGCGTGGTGCGCTGATTGCCTTACAAAATGCCGATGCACGACTGTCTCGAGCTGATCGCCCTCAATTCATCGCCGTGCGCCGGGCGATTGCGCGTGACATCGATAATCTCAAGAGTTTGCCCAGCGTCGATCTGACCGGTATTGCGGTGCGCATCGATGCGCTGATCGGGCAGGTGGATCTGATTCCACTGCTGTCTGATGAAAAGCCATTTGTTGTCGCACCCTCGCCGAAGTCAAAACTCTCCAAGGATGCCACCAAGGACTCCGGCAAAGAGGACAGGAACGCCAAAGCCAGTGCGGCAGATGACTGGCGCACTGCGTTACTGCAGCGCTGGACTGCCTGGAGCAGCGATCTATGGAATGAGATTCGTCAGCTGGTGCGAGTGCGCTCGGTGAACAACCCTGAAGCGCTGCTGCTCTCTCCGGAGGAAGCATTCTTCGCGCGCGAGAATCTCAAGCTCCGGTTGCTGAATGCGCGCATGGCACTGTTGTCGCGCAATGACTCGGCCTTCCGGAGCGATCTACTGGAAGCTGATCGCGCGCTGCTGCGCTATTTCGATACGCGGGCAAGGCCGACTCAGGCAGCGCATGAAATCATCCGCCAGTTGCAGGACAGCGTGCTGAATATCGACATGCCCACGCTGTCGCACAGCCTGGCCGCCGTACGTCAGTCGCGTTCGCGACCCTGAACCAGCAGGCGGATATGCGTTTCTTCATCTGGCTACTGATTCTGTTTGCATCCGCTATCGGTCTTGCCGTGCTGGCGCGCTTCAATCCGGGTAATGTGGTGCTGTTTTATCCGCCCTACCGGGTTGATCTCTCACTGAATTTTTTCGTCGTACTGCTTGTCGCCGTCTTTGCACTGCTACTGGCAATCGTTACCGCGATCAGGGCGACGCTGGCGATGCCGCGCCGGGTCGAGCAATATCGCGCCACGCGGCAGCTGCGCGAGTCTGGCCGCGCACTGAATGAGTCGCTGCAAAGCTTTTTGGAGGGGCGTTTTGGTCGCTCAGAGAAGCTGGCCGAGCGCGCACTGCTCTCCCCCGACCATGCTGGACTGGCGGCGCTGATCGGCGCGCGAGCAGCGCAACGCTTGCAGCAACCGTCGCGCCGCGATGACTGGCTGGAAAAAGCCCAGATCGACGACAACCTGCGCACCGCGCGGCTGATGACTACTGTCGAATTGCTGGCGGAGGATGTCAAAGAAACGGATGTCGCGCTCGAAGCGCTTCAGGCGCTGAACAATGCAGGCATACGTCACACGCAAGCGCTCAAGCTCGCGCTCAAGGTGCACCAAAATGCGCGTAATTGGCCCGAGGTGCTGCGGCTGGTGCGGCTGTTGGACAAGCACAAGTCGCTGCACCCGGCACTGTCCCGCCGGCTGCGTGACATGGCCTATGAGGCATTGATGCCCAAGGCCAGCGAAGACCCCGAGTCTCTCAAGTTGTTATGGTCAAAGGTTCCGACTGAAGACCGGCACAGCGCAGTCGTTGCGGTGCAGGCAGCGAGCGCCTTTATGAAGATCGGTCAACAGATCGAGGCGGCGGCGATCATCGAGAGTGCGCTGGCCGCACAGTGGGATCCACGGTTGCTGCGCGCTTATCGCCAATGTGCAGCACCCGAGGGCTCTGCGACGCTGCTGAAACAGATCGAGCATTGCGAGCACTGGTTGCGCGAGCGACCGAACGATACCGAGATTGCGCTGGCGCTAGGGGTGCTGTGCTTCCGCCAAAAGCTGTGGGGCAAAGCGCAGCGGCATCTGGAACAGTCTCTGTCAGGTGGTGATCTCGCGGTTCGTCAGGAGGCCCATCTCCGACTTGCGCAACTGCACGAAGCACTCAATCAAACCGAGGCAGCGGCAGAGCATTATCGTCGGTGCGCCCTCACCACGCAGCAGACTGTGTTGTAGATTTTTAAACAGTCACTGATCGATCCGTCATTATCCCCGCAGTAAGGAAGCGGCAAGCAGGCCGGGCTATAATCTTGGGCTTTGGTTTTTAATTTACAACCTCTGAGGTCAAGATGAGTTTGAACCTGGTGCCGGCCGGCCGCGACTTGCCGAACGATTTCAATGTGGTGATCGAGATCCCGATGAACGCGGATCCGATCAAATATGAAGTGGACAAAGAATCTGGTGCGATTTTCGTCGACCGCTTCATGGGCACATCGATGCACTACCCATGTAACTATGGTTACGTTCCGCACACAATTGCAGATGACGGCGATCCCGTCGATGTACTGGTGATCACGCCTTTCCCATTACTTCCCGGCGTGGTCGTACGCTGCCGTCCTATCGGCGTCTTGAAAATGCAGGACGAGTCCGGCGGTGATGCGAAGGTGCTTGCTGTGCCCGTGGATAAAGTGCTGCCGATTTATACGCACTGGCAAAAGCCCAGCGATATGAACGACCTTCGTCTGCAGCAGATACAGCATTTCTTTGAGCACTACAAAGATCTCGAACCGGGCAAGTGGGTGAAGGTCGATGGCTGGTATGGCCCGGAGGAGGCTCGTGACGAGATCATGAGCGGAGTCGAGAACTACAAAAAAGCAGCCAGCAAGCCGAACTTCTGAGTCGTTATCAGTTGTTGTCTGCCGAGGGCGCCGCATGCGGCGCCTTTTTCATGGCCGTGTCATGGTGACGCAGCACGAAACGGATTGCGTTCATTGAGCTCATCGACATAGGCGCTGACGCCTTCGCCTTCGCGTGCCAGAAAGCGTTCGACCGCATCTGAAAAATCAGGATGCGCGAGCCAGTGAGCAGACCACGTCTGCTGAGGAAGGAAGCCGCGTGCCATCTTGTGCTCCCCCTGAGCGCCGCCTTCGAACGCAGCAATTTTTTTCTCGATGCAGAATTCCAGCGGCTGATAGTAAGCCGTCTCGAAATGCAGGCAAGGGTGGTGCTCAATCGCGCCCCAATAGCGACCGTAGAGCGCCTGCTGATCGTGAATCAGCAGCGATGACGCAATCGGGTTACCGTCCCGTTCTGCGATGACGAGAAGAATATTCTCTGGCATCGCCTCGCCGATGCGCAGAAAAAAATCCAAGTTCAGATAGGGTGTCGAGTAGTGCGCTCGGTAGGTATGGTCATAGCAGCGCTTGAAGAATGTCCAGTCGGATTCTGTCGCATCGCTGCCCGGGAGGCGCCGCATCGAGATACCTGCCTCCGCAACTTTGCGCCGCTCTGCGCGGATGTTCTTGCGTTTTTTTTGCTCCAGCGTAGCCAGGAACTGCTCGAAGTGGTCGTAGCCTTCGTTCCGCCAGTGAAACTGCACACCCTTACGCAGCATGAAACCGGCATCCTCCAGCAACCGGGCCTCGGTTTCGGGGGGATACAGGATATGCGTGGAGGAGAGGCGGCTGGTTTCCTGCACACCTAGCAAGGCGGAGATCAGTGCCGCGCGCGCATGGTCGTCTGTCGCCAGCAAGCGGCTGCCAGTCACCGGGGTAAACGGTATCGCCGATAACAGTTTGGGGTAGTACTCCAGCCCGTTGCGTCGGTAGGCGTCTGCCCACGCCCAGTCGAACACGTATTCACCATAGGAGTGCAACTTCGCATACATTGGCAGTGCAGCGACCAGCGCATCGTCCTGCCACAGACTCAGATAGTGCGGCTGCCAGCCGGTATTCTCGCTCGCGCTGCCCGATTCATGCAGCGCATGCAGGAAGGCATACGACAGGAAGGGCGTCGGATGCGGCTGTGAACTCACCAGCGCATCCCAAGCGGATGCCCCAGCCTCGTCCAGACTGGATAGTATGCGCGTGCGATAATTCCGGTTTTGCAGAATTGCCCTTTCAGAAGCGTCTTTGAAGCGACTTTATCGATGAAAAGCCAGCGTGCAGTCCATGTCGCGATCGCTCAGATCAACAGCACGGTCGGAGATCTTGCCGGCAACAGCGAACGCATCGCCCGCGCGGCGCGGCAGGCTGCTGCCCTTGGGGCGGACATCGTGCTCACGCCCGAGCTATCGCTGGTTGGCTACCCGCCCGAAGATCTGCTGCTGCGACGTTCATTCTACGCAAAATCGGGACAGGCGTTGGAAGCCCTGGCCGCCAGTCTGGCTGACCTTAAAGATCTGCACGTCATCGTCGGGCATCCGCTGCAAGAGGGCGAGCTGAGCTACAACGCCGCCTCGGTACTGTGTAATGGCGGGCTGATCGCGACGTATCGCAAACACGCGCTGCCGAATTACACCGTGTTCGATGAAAAGCGCTATTTCAGCCCAGCCGATGATGTTTGCACATTCAACGTCAAAGGGACGCGCTTCGCGATCAACATTTGCGAAGATACCTGGTTTCCCGAGATGCCTGCCAAAGCCCGCGCCGCAGGTGCGCAGGTACTGCTGGTGCCGAATGCGTCGCCCTACCACATGAACAAGCAGCACCTGAGGCTGGATGTCATGCGCGAGCAGGTCATCACTCAAGGGATGGCGCTGGTGTATGCCAATTTGGTGGGCGCGCAGGATGAACTGGTGTTCGACGGCGCCTCATTTGTGATGAATGCTGCGGGTGCCGTCTGTGTTCAGCTCCCATCATTCGAGGAATCGCTGGTGGTGGTCGAATTTGATACAGCACAGCCGCAGCCTCAGCGCGTACCCGAGGCGTTATCGACAGATGCTCAGGTGTACTCCGCGCTGGTGATGGGCGTACGCGACTACGTGAGCAAGAACGGTTTTCCAGGCGCCATCATCGGTTTGTCTGGCGGTGTCGATTCGGCGCTGACGCTGGCGATCGCGGTCGACGCGCTCGGTGCTGAGAAGGTGCGCGCGGTCATGATGCCTTCGCCTTACACCGCCGAGATCTCTTGGATTGACTCGCGCGATATGGTGGCGAGGCTGGGTGTTCGTTATGACGAGATACCGATAGCCGCCTGTTTCGATGCATTCAATGCCTCGCTGTCTCCGATGTTTGCAGGGCTGCCCGAGGACACGACGGAAGAAAATCTTCAGGCGCGCATCCGTGGTACGTTGCTCATGGCACTCTCCAACAAGACCGGCGCGATCGTGCTCACCACCGGCAATAAGAGCGAAATGGCGACCGGTTATTGCACTTTGTATGGGGACATGGCGGGCGGCTACGCGGTGATCAAAGACATCGCCAAGACCTTGGTCTACCAGCTGTGCCATTACCGAAATAGCATCAGCGAGGTCATCCCTGGGCGTATCCTGACTCGCGCGCCCTCGGCGGAACTGAGGCCTAATCAGACCGATCAGGACTCCCTGCCGCCCTATGAGGTGCTGGACGGTATTCTGAGGATGTATATGGAAGAAGGACAGGGCGTTGCAGAACTGCTGGCCGCCGGGTATCGTAAGGAAGATGTCGAGCGGGTTGTACGGCTGATCAAGATCAACGAATACAAGCGCCGGCAGGCCCCAGTCGGCCCGCGTGTCACGCACCGCGCTTTCGGGCGCGACTGGCGTTATCCGATTACCTCGAAGTTCAAAGAGTAAAGCAAAGACTAAAGTTCACACACGTTGACAAGGAGCATTCTGTGAAGCAGATCACCGCCATCATCAAGCCTTTCAAACTTGACGAAGTTCGTGAGGCACTGGCTGCCGTGGGCGTCACCGGCCTGACCGTCACCGAGGTCAAAGGCTTTGGTCGACAGAAAGGTCATACCGAGTTGTATCGTGGTGCCGAGTATGTGGTCGATTTTTTGCCGAAGGTGAAAGTTGAGGCCGTAGTGAGTGATGATGTGGTCGACCATGCGGTCGAGGCGATCGTCAAGGCCGCGCGTACGGGCAAGATCGGTGATGGGAAGATTTTTGTTCGGGCGGTGGAGCAGGTGATTCGCATTCGTACCGGCGAGACCGGCGTCGAGGCTGTGTAAGCCTGGTGCCGGAGTAAGCACGGATTCCGGCTTGCGCCGGGATGACGAAGCGGGGAAATCAGCCCTTCAGCAGCACCATCAATGCCCCGCTGCCGCCATCTGCAGCGCGGGCCTGTACGAAGGCGATCACCTCATCCTTTTGCACTAGCCAGTTGCGTACTTTGCTCTTGAGCACGGGCTTCTTGTTCATCGAACCAAGCCCCTTGCCGTGAATGATGCGCACGCAGCGAAACCCACGTTTTACAGAGTTTCGTATGAACTGACCAAGCGCCTCCCGCGCCTGATCGGTGCGCAGGCCATGCAGATCCAGCTGGTCCTGCATGACCCAGCCACCTCCGCGCAATTTGCGCATCACATCCGGGCCAATGCCACCGCGCGCGTAGCTCAAGGTCTCGTCGACATCGAGCAAGGTATCGATGCTGAACTCATCCGACAGCGATTCCTGTAACGCGGCTTCGTCATCCGCCATGCGCTGATGTGCAATCGGAAGTGGACGCGGCGTGGGCAAGGGGACACGAGGCGCCGCCTTGATCGGCGTGACATCGGCCACGCTATGTCGGAACAGATTCGCTTCGCGCTCTTGCTCGCGGCGTTCGCGTTCGGCCTTGCTGGCGGCCTCGGCATTCGCCTTGAGTCGTTGCTGCAATGCCTTGAGCTGGGCAAGGTCCTTGATCATGCAGGCCTCCTTCGGAAAGGAACTGCGGCAGCAGTGCCGGTGTGTTACTCCAGACTCTCCAAATAGCGCTGAGCATCCAGCGCTGCCATGCAGCCGGTACCGGCGCTGGTGATCGCCTGACGATACACATGGTCTTGCACATCGCCCGCAGCAAACACGCCCTCAATGCTGGTCATCGTGGCCATCCCCTCGAGCCCGCTGCGGGTAATGATGTAACCATTGCGCATCTCAATCTGACCGTCAAAGATACCAGTGTTCGGCTTGTGGCCGATCGCTACAAACAGCCCATGGACGGTCAGGGGTTTGGCATGACCATCTTTGGTGGACTTGATCACCAGCCCGGTCACGCCGCTCTCATCACCGGTGACTTCCTCGAGCGTGTGATTCCATTCGATCGCGACCTTGCCTTCTTCGGCTTTTGCCATCAGTCGGTCGATAAGGATGGGTTCGGCGCGGAATTTGTCCCGCCGATGGATCACGGTGACTTTGCTGGCGATGTTCGACAAATAGAGCGCCTCTTCCACAGCCGTATTGCCACCGCCCACCACGGCAACTTCCTGATTTCGGTAGAAGAAACCATCGCAGGTTGCGCAGGCCGACACGCCCTTGCCCATGAAGGCCTGCTCAGAGGGCAGGCCAAGGTACTGGGCTGACGCGCCGGTAGCGATGATTAGTGCATCGCAGGTGTACACGCCGGAATCGCCTTCCAGACGGATAGGCTTTTCTTTTAGATGCGTGGTGTGAATATGATCAAAAATGATTTCGGTATTGAAGCGCTCCGCATGCTGCAGCAGTCGCTGCATCAGCTCAGGCCCTTGTACGCCCATGGGATCGCCTGGCCAGTTTTCTACGTCGGTGGTGGTCATCAGCTGACCCCCTTGTTCGACGCCGGTAATTAGCACCGGTTTGAGGTTGGCGCGCGCGGCATATACCGCAGCGCTGTAGCCGGCAGGGCCGGAACCAATGATCAGTACACGAGCATGTTTGGGGCTGGACATGGGATTCTTCTGAAATGGACAAGTTAACAGGTGAAGCAGAATGCGATAGCAGGAGCTTGGCGGAGAGGAAAAAGCCTTCCGGGAGGGAGTATCATCTCGGGTTGATTCATGCGATATTGCCGCACCGATCAGCGCCGCAAGCTCGAAATTATAGTGGAACTGAGCGTCTGGTACCGGCGGCAGCAGTAGCCTGCAGAAACTACAGCAAAACCTGGATTTCATGACAAGAACGACCACTTCGTACACGCGCACGCCGCCGGAGCCCACGCCCGATCCCTTGCCGAACCGTCTGATCCGGCTGCTGTCCGAGGCCCGCTGGCTAGTGCTGGCCGTCGCTTGTGCCTACCTGACGCTGGTGCTGTTCACCTATTCCCCGACCGATTCTGGCTGGTCGCATGCAGGTATCGCGCTTCGTCCGACCAACTGGGGCGGTTCGGCCGGCGCCTGGCTGGCCGATTTGATGCTGTACGTATTCGGGTTCTCTGCATGGTGGTGGAGCGTCGCCCTGATGGCGGGCGTCTGGGTCAGCTACCGCCAGTTGGCTAACCGCTTTCTGCTGAAAAAAGAACCCGAGAAGCGGCATCGCTACGAGCTGGTCATCCGTATCGCTGGTTTCGTGATGTTGATCCTGGGTAGCTCCAGCCTGGAGTACGTGCGCATGTACACGCTGAAGGTGAAGCTGCCTCGCGATCCCGGCGGTGTGCTGGGCGAGCTGGTCGGTGGAGCCGCTCAGACAACCTTTGGCTTTGATGGTGGCACGCTGATTTTACTGATGCTGTTTGGTTTGGGTTTTTCCCTATGCTTCCACGTGTCGTGGATGGCTGTCGCAGAGAAGCTCGGCGGTGGGATAGAGAGTTTCGCGCAGTGGATGATGCAGCTCTATGCCGAACGTCAGGACCGAAAGGTCGGCCAGGAAGCTGCCGTCAAGCGTGAAGAGGTCGTCGTTCAGGAACGTGCGCGTATCGTTGAGGCCAAGGCTACCTCCCCAATACAGATCGTGCCCCAGGTGGTACATGTGCCCAAGTCAGAGCGGGTCGAAAAAGAAAAGCAGGTGTCGCTCTTTCTGGATATGCCTGACACTAATCTGCCACCGCTGTCGCTGCTCGATGAACCGCCTGCAGAACAAGAGACTGTCACGGTCGAGACGCTGGAATACGTCAGCCGCCTGATCGAGAAGAAACTCTCTGATTTTGGCGTGGAGGTAAAAGTCGTTGCGGCCTACCCCGGCCCGGTGGTCACGCGTTACGAGATCGAGCCGGCAACCGGTGTGAAGGGCAGTCAGATCGTTAATCTAGCTCGCGACCTCGCGCGCGCCCTGTCGCTGGTATCAATCCGCGTTGTCGAGACCATCCCCGGCAAGAATTACATGGGCCTTGAGCTGCCCAACCCCAAGCGCCAGATCGTGCGCCTGACCGAGATCCTGGGTTCGAAGGTGTACAACGACAACGGCTCTTTGCTGACCATTGGCTTGGGCAAGGACATTGCAGGTAATCCGGTAGTGGCCGATCTGGCCAAGATGCCGCACTTGCTGATCGCCGGTACCACCGGCTCAGGTAAATCGGTGGGCATCAACGCGACCATCCTCTCGCTGCTGTACAAGGCCGATCCGAATCAGGTGCGGCTGATTCTGATCGATCCGAAAATGCTGGAACTGTCGATTTATGAAGGCATTCCGCATTTGCTGGCCCCCGTGGTCACCGACATGCGTCAGGCAGGCCACGCGCTGAACTGGGCAGTCAACGAGATGGAACGCCGCTACAAGCTGATGTCCAAGCTGGGCGTGCGCAATCTGGCCGGTTACAACCAAAAGATCATTGACGCTGACAAAAAAGAAGAAAAGATACCCAATCCGTTCAGCCTGACGCCTGATGCGCCGGAGCCTTTGGAGAAGCTGCCGACCATCGTCATCATCATCGATGAACTCGCTGATCTGATGATGGTGGTTGGTAAGAAGGTCGAAGAACTGATCGCTCGTATCGCACAAAAGGCACGCGCCGCTGGCATACACCTGATACTCGCGACTCAGCGTCCGTCGGTCGACGTGATCACTGGTCTGATCAAGGCCAATATTCCTACCCGGATCGCCTTTCAAGTGTCTTCCAAGATTGATTCGCGCACCATTCTCGATCAACAGGGAGCCGAAGCACTGCTAGGTATGGGCGACATGCTGTATCTGCCACCCGGGACGGGTCTGCCGGTACGTGTGCATGGTGCCTTCGTCGCTGATGACGAAGTGCACCGCGTGGTCGACCATCTGAAATCTCAGGGAGAGCCCAACTATATCGAAGGCATACTTGAAGGCGGTGTGGCAGAAGACGGTGGTGACATCGGTGGCATTGGCGCGCCGAGCGGAGAAGCCGATCCGATGTATGACCAGGCGGTCGCCATCGTGCTCAAGAACCGCCGTGCATCGATCTCGTTGGTGCAGCGCCATCTGCGCATTGGTTACAATCGTGCGGCGCGCCTGCTTGAACAGATGGAGCAGAGTGGCATCGTCTCGGCGATGCAATCGAATGGTAATCGCGACATTCTCGTGCCGACTAGTAATCCTGAGTAAACCTCCGCCTGAGTTTGACGTGAAGCCAACCTATCTCTTACCGCTGTTGTTATGCCTGCCGTTATGGGTGAATGCCTCTGCGCTGGAGCAGTTCCGCACTTTTGTTGCTGCCACCAAGAGCGCCCGCGGCGAATTCACCCAGCGCATGGTGAAAGAAGAAGGCGGGAAGCTGCATACCTCAGCTCCCTCATCCGGAAATTTTCTGTTTGCACGTCCTGGGAAATTCATCTGGTCTTACCAGAAGCCCTATGAACAAGTACTGCAAGCAGATGGCGAGAAACTCTACATTTACGACAAAGACCTGAATCAGGTCACGATCAGGACACTGGGTAACGCGATTGGCTCCTCCCCGGCAGCAATACTGTTTGGCAGTAATGACTTGGAGAAGAATTTCACCCTGTCTGAAGCAGGTGCCCGCGATGGGATTGAATGGCTGCAAGCGATACCTAAGGCAAAGGATACGCAGTTCGAGAAAATCGGCATAGGCCTCAGGGATGGTGTACCCGTCGCAATGGAGTTACGTGACAGTTTTGGTCAGGTGTCACTGCTGTCGTTTACCAAATTCGAAAAAAATCCGGTACTGCCGAGCGGGCAGTTCAAGTTTGCGATGCCCAAGGGGGCAGACGTCTTGCAACAGTAATCATCCGCCACCATGACCACACCTCTGGCAGAACGTCTGCGTCCGGCCACCCTTGATGAGGTCATCGGCCAGCAGCATCTGCTCGGACCCGGCAAACCTTTGCGCGTGGCATTCGCCTCGGGCCAGCCACATTCGATGATTCTTTGGGGGCCGCCGGGTGTTGGCAAGACCACACTCGCGAGGCTGATGGCGCAGGGCTTCAATTCAGAATTCATTGCGCTGTCTGCAGTGTTATCTGGTGTGAAGGATATCCGCGAGGCGGTCGAGCGCGCACAAATGTTTCAGGCAAACTCAGGTCGTCCGACGATACTCTTCGTCGACGAGGTTCATCGATTCAACAAGAGCCAGCAGGATGCTTTTTTACCCCATGTCGAGAGTGGATTGTTCACCTTTATCGGCGCGACTACAGAGAACCCCTCATTCGAGGTCAATGGTGCGCTGCTGTCGCGTGCTGCGGTCTATGTGCTGAAATTGCTCAGCGAAGACGATCTGTCGCAGCTGGTGGATCGCGCGCTCTCGCTCGACAGTGATATTCGCATCGATGACGAAGCAAAGCAGATATTGGTCGCCAGTGCCGATGGTGATGGCAGAAAGCTGCTGAACAATACCGAGATCGCATTACGCGCAGCACTTCAGAATAAGCAGACAAGCATCGATAGAGCACTGCTCAAAGAGAGCCTCGGTGATACGCTGCGTCGCTTTGACAAAGGTGGCGACGCGTTCTACGACCAGATATCTGCATTGCATAAGTCCGTGCGCGGATCCAACCCGGATGCTGCGCTCTACTGGTTGGTGCGGATGCTCGATGGTGGCGCCGATCCTCGCTATCTGGCGCGCCGGCTGATTCGCATGGCCACCGAGGATATTGGCCTCGCTGATCCGCGCGCATTGCAGCTCACGCTCAATGCCGCAGATACCTATGAGAGACTCGGTTCACCCGAGGGCGAACTGGCGCTGGCCGAGGCGACGATCTTCCTCGCCTGTGCCGCTAAATCGAACGCTGCCTACAAGGCCTACAATGCCGCCAAAGCCTTTGTCTCCAAGGACACATCCCGTCCGGTGCCAGAGCATTTGCGCAATGCGCCTACCCAACTGATGAGGCAGCTTGGCTACGGCAAGCTCTACCGGTATGCACATGACGAGCCCGACGCTTATGCCGCCGGCGAGACTTATCTGCCCGAGGGTATCCCGGAGCCTAACTGGTATCAACCCACACCTCGTGGGCTGGAAGGCAAGATCGGTGAGAAGCTCGCGTATTTGAGGCAGCGGGATGCCGAGGCGCACGAGCGGGGCAAGAAGAAGTGATTCGCTGAAATCGGCCACCTTTGCCGGGATTTTGAGGGAAGCGCAATTTTGTACCGGAGAGTCTGATCGAACCGTGAATAACGCTTATGCTGCCAGACGGTTCCGAGCGGGTGAGATCCTGAAACCCCGCTGGACAGCCGTCTCAGTTCAGGCAAGAAGGGCTGAGGCCCTTGATACAATCTCATCTTTGCCAAGCAAGCTTAAGTCAGCCAACCCACCATGATCGACATCCAACTCCTCCGCAAGGACATCGACGCCGTCGCCGCCCGTCTGGCTCAGCGCAAATTCAAACTCGACGTTGCCGCTTTCAATGCGCTGGAAGCCGAACGCAAGGCCATACAGACACGCACTGAAGAGCTGCAGTCCAAGCGCAACAGTTTGTCCAAGCAGATCGGCATCCTGAAAGGCAAGGGTGAGGACGCGAGCGCTGTCATGGCGGAGGTGGCAGGTATTGGCGATGAGCTCAAGTCCTCAGCCGATCAGCTCGATGTCGTGCAGGCCAAGCTGTCTGAATTCATGTTGGCGATACCTAATATCCCGCACGAGTCGGTCCCGGCGGGTCATGATGAGACTGGCAATGTCGAAGTGCGCAAGGTTGGCACACCCCGCCAGTTCGACTTTGAGGTCAAGGACCACGTCGATCTTGGCGCACCGCTGGGCCTGGACTTTGACACAGGGGCCAAACTGTCCGGCGCACGCTTCACCGTCATGAAGAGCGGCATCGCCCGGCTGCACCGCGCCATCGCTCAGTTCATGCTCGACATCCACACCAGCGAGCACGGCTACACCGAGTGCTACACGCCTTACATCGTCAGTAGCGATACTCTGCGCGGCACCGGTCAGCTGCCCAAATTTGAGGCCGATCTGTTCGCCGTGAAGAAGGGTGGGCAGGAGGGTGAGGGCGAATCGTTGTACCTGATTCCCACGGCCGAAGTCACGCTGACCAATTTTGTCCGTGATGAGATCGTCAACGCCGAACAACTACCCATGCGACTGGTCGCGCATTCGCCGTGCTTTCGTTCAGAGGCCGGCAGCTATGGTCGCGACACGCGAGGCATGATCCGCCAGCACCAGTTCGACAAGGTTGAGATGGTCCAAATAGCCAGCCCAGAGCACTCGTACCAGCAGCTGGAAGAAATGTGTAGCCACGCCGAGAACATTCTCAAGAAACTCGGGCTGCCGTACCGCGTGATTACCCTGTGCACGGGCGACATGGGCTTCGGATCGGCAAAGACATACGACCTCGAGGTCTGGCTACCTGCGCAGAATACCTACCGCGAGATATCCTCAGTGTCCAACTGCGAAGCCTTCCAGGCCCGCCGCATGCAGGCGCGATTCCGTCATGCGCAGGGCAAGCCCGAGCTGCTGCACACCTTAAATGGCTCTGGCCTCGCCATAGGGCGCACGCTAGTAGCCATTCTGGAGAATTACCAGCAGTCAGACGGCAGCATCACCGTGCCCGAGGCGTTGTGGCCGTACATGGGCGGCGTAAAAGTGCTCACACCCTGAGCATCAAGGCCGTGCATTGGGGCTGAAAGGCGTGGACTTACTCGCATGGTAAGACTTCTGCTACAATCGCGAACTTTCGGCAACGCCCGTTTTGTTTTCGACCCAGGAGAGGTGGCAGAGTGGTCGAATGTACCTGACTCGAAATCAGGCGTACGTGCAAGCGTACCGTGGGTTCGAATCCCACCCTCTCCGCCAAGGCATAGTCGAGAGCTCCAAAAAGCTCTCAAAAAATGAAGTTGCCCCCCAAAAGCCACGCTAGCCGTGGTTTTTTGTCTTTTGACGCGCCAAAGACGACAGCATTTATCAGCTGATCATGAAAGACAAGGAACGACTGCTTACTGCAGACGGGCCACTGCAGTTCATCTTCAGCCACTCTGCGTTGCGGGAAGGTTGGGACAACCCGAACGTTTTCCAGATCTGTACCCCTCAATGAAACCAAGAGCGTACTGAAAAAACGTCAAGACATTGGTCCGTGGTCTGCGGCTATGCGTTAACCAGAACGGTGAGCGCGTTCTAGATAAGCGGATCAACGCGCTAACGGTTATCCCAAACGAGGGTTACGAGGCGTTCGCAAAAGCACTCCAGCAAGAGAGTGAGGAAGAAACCGGAGTAAGTTTCGAAGGTCGTGTGAAAAATGCTCGAACCAAAGCGCGCATCCAGCGCAAATCGCTTTCTGCTGAAGAGGAAAATCTATCTAAATCAATTCGGAATAAGATTAATTATCAAACTCGCTACAGCGTAAGTCTTGATACAGCCAAGCGCTGAAATGACTGGACACTCGCATTGTTTTATTTCAGCCTGCCAAAAGGCATACAAAAAATTTAGCGCACCGAAGACGGCTGAGAAGTGCGATATCTCGAGGCGAAGCCAAATTGTCCAGTGAGTCTGTCTCGGTTTGCCCCCGAATCAACCTGGGGGCGGGTCACAATATTCTGTTTTTGATACGAGCTCGAGCGCATTTGTCAGCCCGCTGGCCGGTGAATGATAGCTCGGTGCTCAGCGAAGTTTTTTCTTGACGTTATAGGGCCCTTCCCTCTATCTTTCCGAGGTGGATGAATTCTGAATTCAGAGTACCTCCCATGTTCGTTGCTATATTTGGTACGAATAGCAAAAAAATAAATAACCGTAAAAAATTTTAGCGTGTGGGCTTGAGCATCGGCCCATGACATCGGGAGACAAGACATGCAGCCCAAGTTCAACAATAAAAACAAGTTACTCAGCGCTTTTCTCATGCTGGCCGCAGCAGGATCGGTCCAAGCACAGGAAAAGACGCTCAAGATTTATGGCGTCGGTGCCAAGAGCGGCGTGGTTGGCATATTCGGCCAGCAGAGCGAGGCGGCCATGCAGGCAGCAGCGGCCATTATTAATAAGTCGGGTGGCGTGACGCTCGGCGATGGTTCAAAAGCCAAGCTGGTGATCGAATATCTAGACGATCGCTGCAACCCGGAAGAGGGCATCAATGCGCTGCGGAGAATCGCCTCTCAAACCGATGCCATCGTGGCAGTCGGCCCGACCTGCTCCAATGTAGCTGAGCCGGTGTTCGGTATCCTTCAGAAGAAAGTCGGCGATGCGTCGGACTCGGGTGTGCAGTTCCCGATGTACACCGATGTGGCGGCCAAAGGCGGTTTGGCGGCTATGTCCCAGTGGGCATTCCGGAACGTCCCCAGCGAAGCGAACATGTACAAAGCAGTGTTCGAATGGGTCAAGACGACGTGGCCCGATTACAAAACCTTCTGGGGTGGCGTAGAGAAAGACTTCGCGCACAGCAACGCCACATTCAATGTCATCAAAGCCCAGGCAGGCGCGAACGGACTCGAAGTCAAAGGGCAGA
This sequence comes from Pseudomonadota bacterium, assembly GCA_041182625.1. GTDB lineage: Bacteria > Pseudomonadota > Gammaproteobacteria > Burkholderiales > Burkholderiaceae_D > Pernthalerella. The sequence goes on from JBEGNF010000009.1 coordinate 36,821, forward strand.
GCGAATGGCTGCTCAATGACATTAACTTCTCCAACCAAGTGCGTGAAATCAAGCGCGCCAATGCCGATGTCGTTGCGATCTCAGCTCACCCGTTTACCACCTGTGGTGTGCTGAAAGAAATGGCGCGTCAGAACGTTAAGCCCAAGCTGTTGATCGGTCTGACTTCATCATCCAGCATGGAGACCCTCAACGGCTGCGCACAGCAGGCCGAAGGACTAGTGATCCCGACCAGTTTTGCGCCAGTCACTGACGAAGCCAAGAAAGCCGCAGCAGCTGTGCAGGCCGTCAATCCCAAGTACAACATGGACCTGCACAACGCGGCAGCCTTCGAGAACATCTTCACACTAAAAGAAATCATCGAGAAGCAAAAGGTCATGGGCCGCCCGGAGACTGTCCAAGCCGACCGTCAGAAGATTCGTGATGGCCTCGCTGGCATGAAGCAATCCCAGGGGCTGATCGGTAAAGTCGGCCGTACCGAAGACCGCGAAGCCATCAAGCCTTATCTTTTCGTGCAAGCCAAAGGCGGCCACTGGGTGGTCGCGCACACGCCTAACCAGTAAGCGGTCGGGTAGTTAGTGTCCTTGTGCGGCCGGATTCTTGGCCGCATTTACAACCTTTTTATGGCACCGCATGGACTTACTGGATCTGATTGATCTCACGCAGTCCGTCATTGACGGACTGCTTTTCGGTGCGACCTATGCACTCATCGGGATCGGCTTTACATTGATCTTTGGCGTGATGCACAAGATCAACCTGTCGTATGCCGCCACATCGGTAGCGGCCGCCTATCTGAGCCTGGTGGTTGTGAACATCGTGCCGACCCCCGTCGTGTACATGGCTGCAGCGCTGATGGGAGGCGTGCTCGGGTGGCTGGTCTATCTGGTGTGCTTTCGCTTCCTGCCAATCAACAATCCCCGAGCCACGCTACTGTCTACGGTGGGCATGCTGCTGGCGATTGAGGAGTTCATTTCGCATATTACGCATGGCATGCCGCTGAATTTTCCCGCGATGTTCCAGAATGCGAACATTGAGCTAGGCTCGTTTTTTGTTCGTGGCGATCTGCTATTTGTTTTTGTGCTTGGCTGCATGGTCATGGTGGCGCTCATACAGCTGCTCAAGCGAACGCGTCTTGGTCTGGCAACGCGGGCTGTGGCGCAGCAGCCGGTTGCCGCTCAGCTTTGTGGCATGGGCATCGCCAGCACCAATGTCAGCACCTTCGTTATTGCCGGTCTGCTGGGCGGGACCGCAGGCGCCATGACGGGAGCAGCAGTCGGCGTGCTATCGCCCTTACTGGCGTTGCCACTGACGATCAAAGGCTTGGTGGTGACTGTGATCGGTGGTCTGGGCAGCATTCCCGGTGCGATCGTGGCAGGTCTGATCGTGGGCGCCTGCGAGAATCTTTTCCAGTTCTTGCGTGGCGTCAGCGAGCGTGACATCTATGTGATGCTGCTGCTGTTTGTGTTTCTGGTATTCCGACCGGGTGGGCTGTTTGCTGTCCCCGGTGGCCGTGATTAAACGACTCGCGAGATCACATGGATTTCTACCTTGGATTAGCGCAGATCATCGGCATTCACACCTTGCTGGGGCTGTCTGCCTGGTGCGTGCTTCATACGGGGCAGGTGAGCTTGGCGCAGGGCGGCTTCTTTGCCATCGGTGCCTATGTGGCCGGAATGATGACCGCCGTCTGGCACTGGCCATTGGCACTGGCTTTGGGTATGGGTGCGACTGTCGCCTGCCTAGTCGCGATTGCGGTCGGTTTTCCCGCGCTACGGGTTAAGGGGCTGATGCTGGTGGTGGCCACGACGGCATTCAGCGAGATCGTTCGTCTTGTTTTTTTCAACCTGAAATACCGGGTCGAGACGCCTCAGGGGCTGGCGGGTCCCGATGGCAGTCTGGGCTTTGGCGGCATACGCTACTTTCCGAGCAACGGCTGGAGCACGCTTGAAGTCAATGTGCTGATCTGGGTGTTGGTGTCTGCGGTTCTGTTGCTGCTCTGGCTGCTCGATCGCTCTCGTGTCGGGACGCTGTGGCGCGCGATTGGCGAGGATGAACTGGCTGCTCAGAGCGTAGGCATCAATCTGACGGCGGCGAAGGTATCGGCGTTTGGTCTGGGAGGTGCAATCGCAGGCCTCGCGGGTGGCGTGTATGCGCACTATGCGACACACATCGAGCACGGCAATTTCGGCATCTTGCTGGCCACGTTTGCCATCGCGTATCCCATTCTCGGTGGTCTCTCTAGTCTGGCGGGTACATTGCTCGCGGTGATTTTCATTCAAGGTTTTCTGCTGGAAGGCCTGCGTTTCATCGGCGACTGGAGAAGCCTCTTGTTTGGCGTGCTGATCGTGGTAGTCATGCTGGTTCGCCCGAACGGTCTGCTGACACGCTCTCTGAGACTCAACATTTTCGACAAAGGTCACGCTGGCGCCAAATAATCTGGTGCCCCGTCATACAAAAAATACGGAGGCTGCGCTCCATGCTGGAACTCAGGACACTCAGCCGCCATTTTGGTGGCGTCAAAGCGCTAGATGGGCTCGACCTGGTCGTCAACCAAGGCGAGATCCTTGGACTGATCGGTCCGAATGGCTCAGGTAAAAGCACAACGGTGAATCTGATCACTGGCGTGTATGCGCCGACCTCGGGATCCTTGCAATTCAAGGGGCAGGATATTTCTCGGCTTGATCCTCATCAGCGCTCACAGCTTGGCATTGCACGTACTTTTCAGAATATTCGCCTCTTCGGAAATCTCACCGTGTGGCAAAACCTGTGGGCAGCACGCGTCGTGCGTGAAACCGGCTGGGCAGGTTTTCGGGAGCGCTGGCTATCTGGCGCTGCTGCAGCGCGTGAGCAGGCCGAGGAACTACTTGAATTCGCTGATCTCGCTCATAAGCGCGACATGCTGGCGAGTCAGCTAGCTTTTGGCGAGCAGCGCAGGCTAGAGCTGATTCGTGCCGCTGCTACAGATGCCGAACTGCTGCTGCTCGACGAACCTGCTGCGGGCATGAACGCTGAAGAGATTGACGACCTTGATGCGCGCATTCGCAGTCTGCGCGACCGAGGCCGCACTATTTTGCTGATCGAGCACCATATGGAACTGGTCATGGGCGTATGTGACCGGGTGACCGTTCTCAACTTTGGTCGCAAGATCGCAGAGGGTACACCGGCGCAGGTACAGCAGGACGCGCAGGTTCGTGCAGCCTATCTGGGAGCCGATGAGACCGTGACCGCATGATCCTGCGGCTGCATTCCTTCAACTTGAAATACGTTTGAAACTCTCACCATCATGTTGGAAATAACTGACCTGGCCACGTCCTACGGCAAGATCGAAGCGCTCAAAGGAGTTTCTCTGTCGGCGAAAGCAGGGCAGGTGACGTGCCTGCTGGGACCCAATGGCGCTGGCAAATCCACCCTGATGCTGACGCTCTCGGGGATACTCAAGCCGCAGCGTGGTTCTGTGAAATTTGAAGGTGAGGAACTCATCGGCAAGACGCCGGCTGAAATCGTTTCGCGCGGCATGGCTTTGGTCCCTGAGAACCGGCTTGTTTTTCCAGCGCTCACGGTGCGAGAAAACCTGATGGCTGGCGCGTATCGGCGGCGCGATTCGAATGGCATTCGCAGTGACATCGATGCCATGTTCACGCGTTTCGCTCGACTCAAAGAGCGCGAGTCGCAGCTGGCTGGGACTCTCTCAGGCGGTGAGCAGCAAATGCTGGCCGTTGCTCGTGCGCTGATGTCTCGTCCCCGTCTGCTGCTCATGGACGAACCATCAGTGGGTCTGGCACCTATGGTCGTTGCAGAGATTTTTTCGATTATTGGGCAGCTTCACAGCGAGGGCGTGAGCATATTCCTGGTGGAGCAAAACGCGCACATGGCGCTAAAAGTGGCCCAGCATTTTTATCTGATGGAGCAAGGGCGCGTGAGTTTCTCGGGAGATCCCGGGGAACTGGCAGAGGACGATGTGATCCAGCGCGCTTATCTCGGACAGCAGCGCAAGACCTGAAGCAGCCGGGCCTGACCCATGTTAGACGTGCTGCAGCTTGTGCTTGACGGACTCCTGGATGGCGGAGTTTACGCACTCCTCGGACTGGGATTGTCACTGACATTTGGCTGTTTGCGCAGATTGAATTTAGCCTACGGCGCCACTGCGATGCTGGCCGCTTATCTCGGCGCCTGGTTACATGCGCGCTATCAGATCTCAGTATGGCTCGTCGCCCTGGCCGTAGTGATGTCAGCCATTTTGATTGGCTACTATGTAGAACAGCTGTGTTTTGCCCGACGGTCCGGCGAGGCGCCGCACTCCCTCAGTGCGCCGGACAATCACTCGTTGAGTAACAGCCGTGAGATGACTGCTCTGGCGTCGAGTTTTGCGATCTGGATGCAGCTTGAACAGCTGGCGGTTAACCTGCTTCCCCGGCATTTGAATGCCTTTCCGTCGCTGTCGGTCGGCGAGATCTGGGAAATTGGAGCGTTAACGATCCGTCCCGACCGGCTGGTCCTGACGATGCTCTCAGTAGCTGTCACGCTGGGCATGGCGCTCTGGCTTCAACGAACACGCACAGGTCTTTCATGGCGTGCAGCCGCTGACCATCGTATCGCAGCGCATCTGGCAGGGATGCCAGTGCCATGGTTGCAGTCGGTCGGCTTTGCTGTCGCTTGCGCCTTGTCTGGACTAGCCGCATTCGCGGTACTGTCGCTCGAAGGCCAGGTGACGCCGATGTTTGGCATGTGGCTGCTGTTTAAAGGTTTAGTGGCCGCCATGTTGGGTGGACTGGGCTCTGTGCGGGGCGTGCTGTGGGGTGGATTGCTGCTCGGCGTTGTGGAGTCGTTTGCGCAATCCCTGCTCGGCGCTCAGGGTAGAGAGTTCGCAAGCTATGCGTTGTTGCTGATGGTGCTGGTGTGGCCGGTAGGGTCGCAAGGGCGTCATTGGGTATCGCGGGGCATACGCCCATGAACGACAGGCTCGCAGCATCTTCTGCCTCTCTGGCAAGCGCGGAAGGCTCTGTTTTCGATGCTCTGCATGAAAGGCTTGCGCATCTCATGCTCGGCATGGGTGATGGCTCGGGCGCTTACCTGACAGGGTTATTCAGCGACATCGCCATCATGTCCTTGCTTGCGCTCTCTGCTTACCTTTTGTTGCTGGTTGGTCGGATTTCATTCGCGCAGCAAGCCTTTTTCGGATTGGGTGCCTATGCATCTGCTGTGCTGTCCGTCATGTTTCATGCGCCGCTGACGCTAGCGCTGGCTGCAGGAATGAGCGTTGGCGCGCTGTTTTCTTGGCTTCTGGCGCTACCCACCATGCAGCTCGCCGGTCTTCATTATGCGGTCGCCACGCTGGCTTTTGGTGAGATGGCGCGGATCACACTTGGCTGGTGGACTTGGCAGCGCCCTGCTGAGGACGGTCCAGTCGGACCTGCCGGTATCGAAGGGTTTCGTGATATCCGCTGGTCTCTGGAGAACGATGTTACTCCGGGCGAGTATCTCGCGTTGACGGTCGCGGTGCTGATCTTGGTGTTAGGTCTGCTGATGACGCTCGAGCGCCTCCGATTAGGCATGGCGCTGCGCATGACAGGGCAGGACGACGCGCTGGCGGCTTCGCAAGGCATTGACGTAGTCCGCATTCGCCAGTTTGCAGCCGCACTCGCTGGCGGAATAGCGGGGCTGGGTGGAGGGTTGTATGCGCACCGGGTCACTTACATTGAGCCTGCGCTGTTTGATCCCATGCTCGGAGTGCATGCCGTGGGTTATGCGCTGCTAGGGGGACTGGGAACCTCGCTGGGGCCGCTGCTGGGTGTAGCGCTTGATCTTGGGCTGCTCGATGCCACGCGCTGGTTCCAGGGCTGGCGGATGGTGGTGTTCGGAGGCCTGGTAGCGCTGTTGTTGCGGTGGCGTCCGCGGGGTCTGCTCGATGAATCGACGGTGCTACTGCTGGCCGCATCAATGAAGCGATTGGATCGTGCGACTCAGCGTGCGCCCCGTACCCCATGAATCTGAAAAATTGAGATGTTAAAGGGATAGTCAACCATGGTTACACGTTTACGAATTTTTCTGGCAGCGTGGGTTACTGCTGCAGTCGCCGCATTTTTGCTTCTGCCTCACTTTGCCGCTGCAGAGTCCGGTCGGCCCCGGGTGGAGTTGAAATGTCTTTCTTTCGGGACCGGCCCGATGCTCGAGTGCCTCGTAAAAATTCAGCGACGCGATGGAACGACGCTGAACAATGTTCAGGTGACCTTGGGGGCACTGATGCCCTCGATGCCCATGGCGCATACGATCAGACCAGTGAAGGCTGCGCCGACGGGCAACCCGGGCGAGTACAAAGCGGTACTGGAGCTTCAGATGGCCGGTGTGTGGACAGTAGAAATTGATTTGTCCGGGACGGTACGAGACAAAGTCGCGCGCAACTTGCAGGTGGACGAATGTGCTGGCAGTAGTCGCTGCACAGCGGCGCCCGCCGTGCCAGGCGGTGAATCAAGCAAGGGACATCAGCATTCCGAGCATCATAGCGGCAAGCATTAAACCAGTATTACCCATTCACTCGCCAGTCATGCTGGCACTACGGAGAGAGTAACTGATGACTACACAAAATCTTCTACAAGACCAGACTATCGTCGTCACTGGTGCAGCTACAGGTATTGGACAGGCTTTCGCACTAGGTTCTGCCGCGCAGGGCGCACATGTCGTGGTAGCTGACATGAACGCAGCTGATGAGACGATGGACCTGATCAGGTCGATGGGCGGCCGTGCTACCTATGCGAGGGTTGACGTCAGTGATGAGGCTTCCATCAAGACAATGACCGAGACCGCACTCAAGGAGTCCGGCAGAATCGACGGATTGATCAATAACGCCGCCTATTTTCGGGAGGTCAAACTGACGCCTTTCGAGGAGCTTGGTGTGGATGAGTGGGACCGTATCTTTCAGGTCAATGTAAAAGGAGTCTGGCTTTGCTGCAAGGCTGTTATGCCCGCTATGCGTGAACGCAAGAGAGGCTCCATCGTCAATATTGCATCAGTGGTCGCCGTTGCGGGGCAGCCGGGTTACCTTCATTACGTAGCCACCAAAGGCGCTGTGCTCGCCATGACAAAAGGTTTAGCTAAAGAATGCGGTAAAGATGGCGTGCGTTGTAATGTGATTGCGCCAGGCTTCGTAATCACAGGTGCCACGCAAAATCGACCAGTCGAGTGGCAGCAAAGCTTTCTGAAAGCCAGAGCAATATCCAGAGAGCAGCGTCCTGATGATCTGGTTGGCACAGCCTTGTATCTCCTCAGTGATCTCTCAGGCTTTGTCAGTGGGCAGACCATTGTGGTCGATGGTGGTCACATCATGTATTGATCCGTAGTGGCAGCGAGATTTCAGTGACTGATTTACTGAGTGCCAGATTTGTCGTTGAGACTATCTTCAGCAATAAAAATTATATCGGAGAAAATTATGCAGTTTTTGGCAAATACGACTTCGCCATTTGTGCGCATTGCAGAAATCGCGATGATCGAGAAAGGGCTACACATCGAGCGAACTATCGTAGACCCCTGGGCAGATGATGCGCGTCTACGCTTAGCCAATGCCGCCACCCGTGTGCCGACGCTAATTCTGGACGATGGCACACCATTGAGCGAGAGCCTGCTGATCGTTCAGTGGCTTGAAGCGACCAGGAAAGCACCGGAGTGGCCCCGCCTGATCGGTGAAACACCTGCTGAGGTGGGGGCCATCATGTCACGAGCCGGTATTGCAATCGGTGCAATTGAGGCATCAGTGCATACCATTATTACGCGCAAAGTAACGGCTCCGGCAATCTTTGATGAAACGCCAGTAGGTTTGCGCCGCCGCCGGACAATGGTTGAGGCCTTGCAGCGCCTTGAGGAGTTTGCCGGTGACATGACACCCGGCGATCCGGTGGCTGTTCCTCCTAAGCTGGATGCAATATGTGCCATCGTGTTGTATGACTATATGCAGTTCCGATTTGGTGACAAGGACTGGCTACCTAAGACGCCTGCGTTGTACACGCTGTCAGTAAACATGCGTGCACGTCCTTCGGTGAATGACACACAGCCCCATTGATTCTGGCATCGAAATAAAAATGTCCAGCATGTTCGCTGGACATTAAACACGGTCTTGCGCTATTGACTGTTGATATCCGAAGGGTTCCCCGTGCGTGCGGGGATGCACCCTTGATGCAGACCACAGCAAAGTAGTTTCCTAAGTGCATGTCGGGTGACTGGGCCTTCTTCTCCAGCAAGCCGCCTTGTGCGTATTGCACTGCCCCACAACCGGTCATTTCAAATTTATCCTTTCCGTTTTTCCCATAAGTTTTGAGGCTACCTCGAACGCGCAGGCGTATGCAGCCATCAGAACGAGTCAAGGAATGGAACACTTGGCAAAGTCTGACCACTCATTCAAACCGCTGAAATCCTATTTTTTGTGCGTAAAACTTGCCTCTCTTGAGCGATGCTTGAAGGCAATTCTCGGATGGGTGGTGTACTTGAGACAGAAAACTTGATTTGATTACCCACAGAAAATTATTTGACAGTGTTAGCGCCGTCAATTTTTGAATTCATACTATGTCTGAAAATATCGTTATCACTAATGGGATAAACAAGCCTTGGGAACTTCAGGGAACGAATTATGATAAACCCGAGGAGATTGTTCTTGCAAACCTTGCGGTGGGTCAGCTTGCCTTTCTCGGATCTGCATTTGG